>CAMVGI010000193.1 GCA_947166955.1 uncultured Clostridia bacterium
CCTGCGAGACGCGTCCGCGCTGCCCGAGGCGGGTTCGATGGATTACTGCGTGTGCAACCCGCCCTACTTCCCCGTCGGCGGCGGCAAACGCGCAAGCGGAAAGGCGCGTCAAAACGCGCGCGAAGAAACGCTCTGCACGCTTGACGACGTCTGCGCCGCGGCGAAGCGCGTGCTGCGCTGGGGCGGCGGCTTCGCGCTCGTCCATCGTCCCGAGCGGCTGACCGACCTTTTGTGCGCCCTGCGCGCGCACGGCACGGAGCCGAAGCGTCTCCGCTTCGTTGTGCAGGCTCCCGACGCCGCGCCCACGCTCGCGCTCGTCGAGGCGAAGCGCGGCGGCAGGCCGGGTCTTCGCGTCGAACCGCCGCTGGTCATCGGCGGCGCGGAATGGGACAGGGTGTATTTCCGATAAAAAACCAAGCGCCGCGGATAATCGCGGCGCTTGTTGCTGTTCCATTGTCTTTAGAAGAAATAGTTGATGCCCGGCTTATAGTCGTCGAGGATCTTCTCGTCGAACTCGTCGCCCCAATCGTTCCAATCGGGGGTCCTCTCCTTGATGTAGCCGGCAATACGGTCCGCCTCGTTCTCGTAGACCTTGTTCATGGTATTGAACGCGGCGGTGCGCTTGGAGGGATCGACTTCCTTAAGATGCTCCTGGATCTCTTTGTTGCGCTCAGCAAGGAGATTCGCGGGCTTCTCGCCGTCCGTTTTCGCGCCGTGCGCCTTGCCGGTCGTGTAATCGACCGTCTTTTTGACGCTTTTCTTCGCATCCTCAAGCGCCATCCGCTGCATGGATCTGGTCGCTTTGTCGGAAATCGGGGTATAGCGCTCGCGGACGGTGAAGCCGTTCGACGCGGCGCTCGACGCCTGCGTCTGTTTCGCGTCCTGCGCGGCGTCCTTCGCGTTCGCCTTCTTCACGGCCGACGCGGCGTTTTGCGCGTCCGCGCGGTTCGTCTGCTTTGCGCCCGACGCGCCGCTTTGCACGCGCACCTGATACTGCGCCATCTCGCGAACGGTGCGCCCCTGCAGGCCGGAAATCCCCATGCTTTTCAGCATACCGGCGACGGCGTCGTCCTCGTCGTCCTGCTTTTGTAGGGCAAGGCTTTCGACGTTCGAGAACTGCGTCTTCAACTGCGCGCGGTAATCGCCGCTCGTGCCGCGGTTGATGAAGTTGTACATCATCTGCTGGTTGCGCGCCAACTGATTGATATTCATTTCATCACGCTCCTTCTCCGCATAACACACCTACTATATTTCTTTTACATTATATAGGGTGAGGTCTTTGGTGTCAAGCCTCTTTTAATATGCGACGCCCCAATAGATGTCGGTCGTGCATTCCTTGCCGCACACGGGGCACTTGCCCGTCGTGCCGCTCTGCTTGAGCGGCATGCAGCGGGACGAAACGCCCGCCTTTTCCTTCATCGCAAGCTCGCATTCGAGGCTGCCGCACCACTTCGTGCGCGCGAAGCCGCCCTTGCCCTGCGCCATATCGCGAACTTCTTCCCACGTCGTGAAATCGAAAGAGTTGTCCTCCAGATTCTTCTTCGCCATGGCGTAGAGGTTGTTGTGGATGTCGTCGAGCAGCTTTTTTACCGCGTCCGCGATACCGTCGATGGATGCGAACGTCTTCTCGCCGTTGTCGCGGCGGACGAGGCAGCACTGTCCGTTTTCAAGGTCGCGCGGGCCGAGCTCAAGGCGGACGGGAACGCCGCGCATCTCATACTCGGCGCACTTCCAGCCCATGGACTGCTCGGAATCGTCGAGCTTGGTGCGGATACCGGCGGCATTCAGCGTTTCAAGGATGGACTTGACCGTGTCGAGCACGGCGGGGTTCTTGTGCGCCGCGATGGGAATGGCGACGAGCTGGACGGGCGCGATGCGCGGAGGCAGGACGAGGCCGTTGTCGTCGCTGTGCGTCATGATGAGGCCGCCGATAAGGCGCGTGGACGCGCCCCACGAGGTCTGGAAGGGATACTGCAGCTTATTGTCGCGGCCCGTGAAGGTCACGTCGTAGGCGCGGGAGAACTTGTCGCCGAAATAGTGGCTGGTGCCGGATTGGAGCGCCTTATGGTCCTTCATCATGCACTCGACCGTGTAGGTCGCCTCGGCGCCGGCAAACTTTTCCTTGTCGGTCTTGCGGCCCTTGACAACGGGCATGGCGAGAACGTTCTCGCAGAAATCGGCGTAGCAGTTAAGCTGCTGCTCGGTCTCCGCCATCGCCTCCTCGGCGGTCTCGTGGATGGTGTGGCCCTCCTGCCACCAGAACTCGCGCGAGCGCAGGAACGGGCGGGTGGTCTTCTCCCAGCGGATGACGGAGCACCACTGGTTATAGAGCATCGGAAGCTGACGATAGGTTTGCAGCACGCTGTGCCAGTGGTCGCAGAACATCGTCTCCGACGTGGGGCGGAACGCAAGGCGCTCTTCGAGCTGCTCGCTGCCGCCCATCGTGACCCACGCGACCTCGGGGGCGAAGCCGTTCACCAGCTCGCCCTCCTTCTTCAGCAGACTCTCCGGAATGAGGACGGGCATCGCCACGTTGGTGTGTCCGGTCTTTTTGAACTCCGCGTCCATCAAACGCTGGATGTTTTCCCAGATCGCGTAGCCGTACGGGCGCAGGATCGTAAAGCCCTTGACGCTCGAATACTCCACAAGTTCCGCTTTGCGGCAGATGTCGGTATACCACTGCGCGAAGTCGGTCTCCATGCTGGTGATCTGTTCCACTTTCTTATCCTGTGCCATCTCATATCTCCTTTGGCGTTGTGATTTCCGATGTATTATAATAACATAAGTGGGAAAAGTCAAGATAAGCGGCGCTGTCGGGAACTTTTTTGCGCGGCGCGCGTCTGAACGGATACCAACACCCAAGGAGGAAACAAAAAACATGAAACGGATCATCGCTTTGCTTTTGAGCCTGTGCTTCGCCCTCGGCGGCTGCGCGCAGGAGGGCGCCTCGTCGCGCGCGGACGGCGGCGTAAAGCCGGAACCGTCCCCCGCGCCCCTGCCCGCGCCCGTCGCGGCGGAAAGCTTCGAAAAACTCGCGCTCTCGCTCGCCGCGCTGCCGGAGCTGCCCGAGGAACCGGACGAGGCGGCGCTGGAGGAACAGATGCGCGGCAAAAGCTTCGAGGAACAGCAAGCGCTCTGGGACGAGTTCAGCGCCAAACAGACCGCCTACTACGAGGCGCTGGACGCGCTGCGCGGAGAGGGCGTCGAGTCCGCGCTGACGGAGGCGTTCGCCGCGTACACGCTGCGCACCGCGCGGCAGCTCATGGAAAACGAAACGGAAAAGAACGTCGTCTGGTCCCCCGCCAATCTCTATCTCGCGCTGTGCATGCTCGCGGAGACGACGGACGGCGAAAGCCGCGCGCAGCTTTTGGAGCTGCTGGGACTTAGGGACGCCGAGCAGGCGCGCACGGCGGCAAACAGCCTTTACCGCAGTCTCTATGAGGACAGCGCGGAGGGCAAAACGCTGCTCGCCAACTCGATCTGGCTGAACGAGCAGTGCGATTTCAAGCAGGAAACCGTCGAACGGCTCGCAAAGGACTACTTTGCCTCGACCTTCCGCGCACAGATGGGCGTCAAGCCGACCGACGACGCCATCCACGAGTGGATCAACGAGAACACCAACCATCTGCTGGAGAACGCCGCGAACGGCCTCGAAACCGACGCCGACACGCTGATGATGCTCCTCTCCGCGCTCTACTTCAAGGGCACGTGGGCGGATCAGTTCAGCCGGCACGACACGCGCGAGGACACGTTCACCGCCGCGGACGGCGCAAAGCAGAAGGTCGACTTCATGCACAAGACGGACGACCGCGGCGCCTATTACCGCGGCGATAAGTTCACCGTCGCGTCGCTTCCCTTCCGCGGCGGCACGCGGATGTGGTTCCTGCTGCCCGACGAGGGCGTGAGCGTGCAGGACGCGCTGCTCGGCGGCGCGACGCCCTTCAACGGCTTCGACGCCGCGGCGGACAAGACGCTCGACACCCCGTTCGGCTCCGTGCTCGCCGTGGAGGGAACCGCCAAGATCCGCTGGAGCGTGCCGAAGTTCGACGTG
>CAMVGI010000194.1 GCA_947166955.1 uncultured Clostridia bacterium
AATATCGACACGCCCGTCGTGGACATTCTCGGCGACGAATTTGCGACGGATACGCTGGATCTCGTTAAGGCGGGCAAGACCTCCGCGACGAGCATCGAGCAGCAGATCGCGTGGAAGCGGAGCCTGACCCCGCGCATGATCCTCGCGCATCAGGGCGGCTTCCCCGCGGGACCGGCGTACTATATTTCCGATCTCAACATGGTGACGAACAAGCGCGGGACGCCGGGGAGCAACCAACTCTATGCCGCCGACCGCGAGGCGGCGCTGAAGGCCATCTTCGGCACGCCGCTGGATTACGCGCCGGGCAGCAAGACGGTGTATTCGGACGTGGACTATATGCTGCTGGGGTTCATCGTGGAGAAGCTTACCGGCGAGCGGCTGGACGAGTATGCAAAGAAGACCTTTTATGAGCCACTGGGCCTTGCGCACACGACGTTCCTACCGCTGGAAAACGGCTTTTCCGCGAATGACTGCGCGGCGACGGAGCTGAACGGAAACACCCGCGACCACCATGCGTCTTTCGACGGTATTCGGGAATACACCCTGCAAGGGCAGGTACACGATGAAAAGGCGTGGTACAGCATGGAGGGCATTTCGGGGCACGCGGGGCTTTTCTCCAACGCGTCCGACCTCGTCCGCCTTGCGAGCGTGATGTTCACGGGCGGCTACGGGGAGCACCGCTTCTTCTCGCGGACGGTCATGGACCTTTTCACCGCACCGAAGGCGTTTGATTTCGGGCAGTGGGGGCTTGGCTGGTGGCGTCAGGGCGACGATCAGCGCGTCTGGTATTTCGGGACGCAGGCGGAGTCGGGCACCTTCGGCCATCAGGGCTGGACGGGCACGCTTGTGATGATCGACCCGTCGCGCGACCTCGTGATCGCATATCTCACGAACAAGATCAACTCCCCGATCGTCGACGAGAGCAACCTGAACCGCTTCTGCGGAAACGCCTACACCGCCTCCACGCTCGGCTTCGTGCCGCAGATCTTGTCGGTCGGTCTGGATGAGGACGCGGACGCCGTGACGTGGATGGTCGAGAACGGCGTCGCCCGCGGCGAGGGCGCGCGCTTCGGCGCAAGCGAGAGCGTCACGCGCGAGCAGGCGTTCTTTTCGTAACAAAGGAGGCAACGTGGAGAAGAAAAGCAACAAGCGGCGCATTCTGCGCGCTGTCCTTGCGCTCGCCGCGGCGCTCGCGATCGCCGTCGCCGTCTATCTCGGCGACTATTACCGCGCGGACGCGCAGGCGCTCGCGGCGCTGGAAACGCCGCTGCCGTCGGTCACGGTGGAGGAGGTGTCCGGACGGGGGCTTGCGTTCGTGCCGGAAAAGCCCGCCGCGGGACTTGCGTTCTACCCGGGCGGAAAGGTACAGTGCGAGGCGTACGCCCCGCTGATGGAGGCGTGCGCGGCACGCGGCGTTTTGTGCGTGCTGCTGCGTATGCCCGCGAACCTCGCCGTGCTGGACGCGAACGCGGCGGACGGCGTGCGGGAGCTGTATCCGGAGGTCGAGCGCTGGTACGTCGGCGGGCACTCGCTCGGCGGCGCGATGGCGGCGTCTTACGCGCAGAAGCGTCCGGATGCGTTCGAGGGGCTGATCCTCCTCGCGGCATATCCCACGGGAGACCTCGGCGGGAGCGGGCTGCGGGTGCTGACGGTGCTCGGCACGGAGGACGGCGTGCTCGATTGGGAGAAGTACGAGAGAGCGCGCGCCTATCTGCCCGCGGACGCCGAGGAAACGGTTCTCGACGGCGGCTGCCACGCGTATTTCGGCAGCTACGGCGCGCAGAAGGGCGACGGCACGCCGCGTATCAGCAACGCGGAGCAGATCGCCGAAACGGCGGACGCCGTCGCGGCGTTCATCCGATAGGGCGCTCCGTACCACCGGCGGCGGTATACGGCGCTTCGACGCCGTTTTTCCCGCGAAACGGCGCGTTTGGGTGAAAAAATCCGGACCCCGAAAGGGGTCCGGATTTTTTGCGCTTTATCGGATGACCACGGTGCGGTTCGCGCCGTCCCAATCCACGCTGCGGCCGAAGTATTCGGCGAGGTAGCGCACGGGGGCGTAGGTGCGGTCGTTTACGATGACCGCGGCGGTGTCCATCCGGATGCTCGCGCCGTCGCCCGCGCGGGCGGTGCTGCTGTCAATGGGGAAGTAAAGCGTCTTGCCGCCGCCGGAGAAGACTGCCTCGCGCTTTGCGCTGTCCCAGCTGACCGTGAGGCCGAGCGCGTCGCCCACGGCGCGCAGCGGCACCATCGTGCGGCTGTTGGCGTCGATGAACGGCTTCGCGTCCGTCCATTGCACCGCCTTTCCGTCCACGGTGACGCCGATGGAGGACGCGGGCGCTTCGTTCTGCACGGGCTTCTGCGCGGGAGCGGGAGCGCCCGCCGTTGCGACGACCGTGCCGTCCGCTTCGCGCGTGAGCGTGTAGTCTTTGGCCTCTGTGTAGCCCTTTCGGTCGGTGAAGGTGACCTTGAGCGCGTGCGCCCCGCTCGTCAGCTTCGACGCGGAGACGACGCAGCGGTTCGCGGCGCCGGAGCAGGAGAGCGCGGCGCCGTCGAGCGTGTAGGCGACCTTCATATCGGCGTCGTTGTAGGTGTAGCCCGTCGCGCCGAGAATGAGCGAATCCGTCTTCTCGCGGAACTGCTCCAGCGGCACGTAGGTCATGGCGCCGTCCTTTCCGGCGGAGCGGAGCGACGGGTTGGCGTCGATCGCGGCTTCCATCGCGCTGCGGAACGCGCCCTCCATGCGGTAGTCGTGCTTGCCGTCCGTCTCCGAAATGTTGAGGTCGAAGTACACGAGGCCCTTGACCTCGGGATAGACCATCGTAACGACGGCGAACGCCTTGGCGTTTTTCGCGGCGGCGTAGCTTTCGCCCTTCGGGCCGTTTTTGTACGCGCCGCCCTCGGTGGCGATGACGGGCTTATGATGGGCGCGCGCGAACTCCGCGACGTTTTTCACGCACAAAAGCGGGTCGGCGAACTGATGCAGGCGGTTGTGCTCCAGCCACGCGGGCGCGTCGTAACCCTGATCGGCGTAGTTGTAGTAGAGCGAAAGCCCCACCCAATCCACATAGGAGTCGCCGGGATAGAACTCGTCGTAGGTCTCGCCCCAGCGCGTGGAGTACATCGGCGACCAGACCAGCTCGACGTTCGGGCAGAGCCGCTTCGCAAGACCGGCGACATAGCGGTAGGAGGCGATAAAGTCGGCGGGGGAGACATAGTCCGCGGTCGGGTTTTTCGCGTCGCTCCAGATGTTCATTTCTCCGCCGACGCGCATCAGAATGGGGTAATCGTACTTGGCGAGGCAGGACATCGTCGCCTTCAGGTTGTCGTCGTACGTGCCGCTCGGGATCGCGCGGGCGGTCGCGCCCTCCTTGCCGTAGTTGAGGTTGACGAGGACGACGTGCTTGCCGTCGTCGAACTTTTTGAGCAGGTAGTCCTGTTCCTCGACGGTCTCGGAGTCCAGCTTGACGTAGAGCGAGGCGATGCTGCCCTTGCCCGATTCGGCGAGGTAGCCCTGAAAGACGCTGCCGTAGTAACTGCCCGAAACGGACGCGGTCATGGAGGCGAACTTCGGCTGCGCCGTCGCGGAGGCGGCGTAGACGCCGGTGAACGGCCCCAGCACGTCGAGGTGCGCCTTGCCCGCGACCACGCTGTCGAGAAAGTCGCCTTCGCCGTTATCGACGAGGTACTGCGCGGCGTCGATGAGTTTTTTCGTGTTCTCGGCGGCGCCGGCGTAGTCGTTCTTGTTTTCGAAGTAATGCGTGGTGAGCAGCTTGTCGTAGATCACCGTGAGGTGGTTGGCGATATCGACGTTGCGCGGCGACTTGAGATAGAGCGCCTCCACTGCGCGGCCCGCCTGATAGATCGCCTCGGCGTCATTGGCCTCGACCGCCTTTTCATACGGCTCCCACACCGACCACCAATTCTTCGGAAGCCCATCCGTTCCGATGGCCAGGGCGGAGGGGACAAGGCTGGCGGCGAGCGCCAGCGCCAACGCGCCCGAAAGCAGCTTGCCCGTCATCAGTGCAACCGGATGCACCGCCGTCA
>CAMVGI010000195.1 GCA_947166955.1 uncultured Clostridia bacterium
GGAGATCAAGATCCCCGGCGTCGCGCCGCTCTGGCTCTCGCATCTGCTGTCCGAAAACGGCATTTTCCCCACTTCGTTTTCCAAATACGGAACCTATTATCAAAAATATGTGCTCGGCGGCATGGTGGCCGCCGCCTATACAAAGGAGGCGCTTTTAAGTGCTTGATTCGATTTTTACGGACGGTGCGTTCACCACCGCGTCCTTTTTCCTCTGCACGCTCGTGTCGCTGCTGCTCGGTCTCGGCACGGCTTACCTGAGCGGCTATAAGAGCAAGTCCTCGCGCAGCTTTGCGCTCACGCTCGCCCTGCTGCCCGCGCTCGTGCAGGTCGTCATCATGCTCGTCAACGGCAACATCGGCGCGGGCGTCGCCGTGGCGGGCGCGTTCGGACTGATCCGCTTCCGCAGCGCGCCGGGCACGGCGAAGGAGATCGGCATGATCTTCCTCGCGATGGCGCTCGGCCTGGCCTGCGGCATGGGCTATGTGATGCTCGCGATTTTGTTCTTCGCGGTGATGGCGGCGTTTACGCTGCTGCTGACCGCCGCGGGTTTTACCGCGGAAAAGACGGAAGAACGCGAGCTTAAGATCACCATTCCCGAGAACCTCGACTACGACGGGCTTTTCGACGACCTGCTCGACAAGTACGCCGCGTCCTGGGCGCTGGAGCGCGTCAAGACCAGCAACATGGGGACGCTCTACGAGCTGGAGTACCGCGTGACGCTCAAGGATAAGAACGCCCCGAAGGCGTTCCTCGACGAGCTGCGCTGCCGCAACGGCAACCTCAATATCGTCTGCGGACGCGTCAGCGCGAAGGAAGCCCTCTGATCCGGCGCGTGCCGCGCTTGCGGTTTCCCCAGAAAGCTGTTATAATTCTTTATATCGCTGTAGAGAAAAAGGGGAAACGCGTGTGGAAGAGCTGGAGCGGGAAGTCCTGCGGGCAAAAGAGAATGACGAGGCGCTCGCCGATTTCGTGGAGGCGAACCGCTCCTTTATCCTGCGCTGCGCGTCGGAAACCGTGCACCGCTACGTGAGCGACAGCGACGACGAATGGAGCGCCGCGCTGCTCGCCTTTACCGAGGCGGTGCGCGATTACGAGGGCGGAAAAGGCTCGTTCCGCGGCTTCGCGGCGCTCGTGATCAAACGGCGCGTGCTCGACTATATCCGCTCGCAGTCGCGCTTCGGCGACGAGCTTGCCGTTACGCCCGACGCGTTCGACGGCTCGCTCGAACCGGACGACGCGGGCGGCACGGAACTGCACGTGCAGCGCCGCATGGCGGAGGCGGCGGCGGACGCCCTCGACGACACGGCGGAGCGCGCCCGCGCCGAGATCAGGGAAATGCAAAAGATCCTGAACCTCTACGGCTTTTCGTTCTTCGACCTTGCCGAGTGCTCGCCAAAGGCGGAAAAGACCAAAAGCTCCTGCGCGCAGGCGATCCGCACGCTGCTTGCGAGCATCGCGCTGATGGCGAAGATGCGGCTTGCACGCCTGCTTCCGATCAAGGAGCTGAGCGCAGAGAGCGGCGTCGTGCGCAAGATCTTGGAGCGGCACCGGAAATACATCATCGCCTCGGCGGAAATTTTGGACGGAGATTTCCCCATTCTCGCCGGATACCTGTCTTACGTGAAAGGAGGCGGAGCGCGGTGAAAGCGATCATATTGGAGATTCGGGACGGATATGCCGCCGCGCTTCGAGAGGACGGCGTCGTCGTCAAGATCCGTCAGGCGGGCAGGGTCGGCGAGACCGTCGAGCTGAAGTCCGCCGGACCGGAAGGGAAGGTCGTTCCTTTCCCGAAACGCAGCAAACGCCTTTTGCGCACGGCGGTCGCCGCGATGCTGGCGCTTGCCGTTACGGGCGGGACCTATACCTATACGAACGTCGCCGAGGCGTCCTATGTGACGCTCGATACCGAGGAGACCTCGGTGGAGCTGGCGGTCAACCGCGTGGGCCGTATCGTCCGCGTGCGCGCCCTCGACGACGATTCCGACCCGTTTGCGCGCGAGCTGACGCCCGACGTGCGCCACAAGCGCGTGGAGGATGCGGTGGACGTCGCGATGACGCACATGGGCGGCGCGCCCACCGTCGTGGCGGGCGTGACGGGCGAAACGGACCGCGGCACGGATTCGCTCCGCCGCGCCGTGGAGCGCGGCGCGGGACGCCGTGAGCACGACGGCATGGAGTTTCACGCCTTCGCCGTCAGCCGCGATGAGCGCCATGAGGCGTTCCGGCACGACATGAGCGGCGGCCGCTGGGCGTTCGAGCACGGCGGCGGCGTCTGGAACGCCCCGCCGCCCCCGCCGCCGGAAGGCCGGCCTTCGCAGGACGATCCGCCGCCCCCGCCGCCGGATGCGCCGCGTCAGGCCCTGCCGGACGGACAGACGGCGGAGCGGCCCGCCGCCGAAACCGAATACGCATAAGAAAAACGGAACCGGAGGATCGTCCGGTTCCGTTTTTTTACCGTGTCCGGCGCTCAAACCTCGACCAGCTCGTATTCGCGCGAGCCGAAGCCGAGCGCGGCGGCGGCCTCGATGGTGTGGACGCCGTGGCGAGACTCGACGCGTTCGAGGAAATGCGCCTGTCCGGGGTCGTCCTTCGCCGCGTAGACGAGGTCGATGCACGCCTGATCAATGGCGACGGGGTCGAGCGAGGCGAGGATGCCGATGTCCTTCATGCACGGGTCCTCCGCGACATCGCAGCAGTCGCAGTCGACGGAGAGGTTTTTCATCACGTTCACGAACGCGATCTTTCCGTCAAAGTGGCGCACGACCGTGGAGGCGGCGTCCGCCATCGCCTCGCAGAACGCGTCCTGTTCGGCGTGGACGTCCCAGGCTTTGATGTTGTCGTCCGACGCGCCGCCGGAGTGGATCAGCGCCTTGCCCGCGCGGGAGGCGCAGCCGATCGAGAGCTGCTTGAGCGCGCCGCCGTAGCCGCCCATCGGGTGGCCCTTGAAGTGGGCGAGCACGAGCATGGAGTCGTAATTCGCGATGTTTTTGCCGACGCGGTTGGTTTTGAGGACCTTTCCGCCCTGCACCTGCCATTCGAGGTCGGGGCCCTCCGCGTCCATCAGGTCGACCTGAAAGAGCTTGTTCCAGCCGTGGTATTCGATGAGCCTGCGATGCTCGTCGGTATAGTCGCGCACGCCGGAAAAACGCTTGCCGTAAGCGGTGTTGCACTCGACGATGGTGCCGTCCACGGCCTCGACCATCGGCCGCCAGAAGTCGGGGCGCAAGAAGTTCTGGTTGCCCTTTTCGCCGGAATGCACCTTGACGGCGACCCTGCCGGGCAGCGTGACGCCCAGCTTCCGGTACAGCTCCACGACCTTTTCGGGCGTGATCTCGCGGGTGAAATATACCGTTGCCTTCATGTCTTCCTCCTTGTTCGCAGTAGTGTTGCCGCAACAAAAACATTATATCAGACAGGCGCTTTTCCGGTCAATCCCAAAAGCAATTGGTCATTCTTTCTAAAACGCCTATTGAATTTCACGGCAAAATGCACTATAATAACCATATCTTCCCGCGAGGGATCAAATCATAAGGAGGAAAACGATGAAAAAGTTTTTAAGCTTGGCTCTTGCCCTGTGCATGCTCTTCGCGCTTGCCGCCTGCGGCGGTAAGGCCGATCAGCCCGCGACGCCCTCGGCCCCCGCGACGCCTGCCGCGCCCGCGACGCCGGCGTCCCCCGCAACGCCCGCTGCGCCCGCGGTGGAGGCGGACAAGAACTACACCATCCGCATCTACTCGAACTCCAACTCCACCGAGCGCACGACCTGGCTCATCAACGAGGCCAAGGCCGCGGGCTTCAACATCAGCATCGACGATAACGCCGTTATCTCCGGCGATACCGCCGCCGTGCAGGCCGCCAACGAGAACAAAGACGGCGACCTGATCTTCGGCCTGAACGAGACGCGCTGGGGCCAGATCATCGACGGGCAGTACGAGAACCTCAAGCTTGTCGAGTGGACGCCGACCTGGGCGGGCGACGTGGGCGACTTCAAGTATGACGGCAAGGCCTACGGCATCGTCATCCAGAACGTGCTGA
>CAMVGI010000196.1 GCA_947166955.1 uncultured Clostridia bacterium
CAGCTTCGTGCCGCCGGAGGCATAGGCGTAGTTGAGCTTGTTGCTGTACCACTCGTGATGGAGCAGCGTGTCGCGCGGAAGGCTCACAAGGTCGATGCGGCGCTGCGGTACGTCGAAGCGCACGAGAAGGTTCGTGTCGCTGCCCCCGCCCGACTCGTCCAGACCGGAGAGCAGGATCGTGTAGCAATCGGGTCTGCGGGTCCGCTGCGCTGTGCCGTCTACGCTCTCGCCGTCAGAATCGGCAACGGAAACGAGCCGCACCGTGCGGAGGCTTTCCGCGACGGGCGGTTCCTGCCGCGGCGCCGGCGCGCGGACGCTCAGAAACAGCGCGCCACCGAGCAGGAAGCATAATAATACAATTATATGACTTTTTTGTAAAATCCGCAAGATTTTATATCCCCTTGTACTTCTTTCGCGTCGCGATGCCGCCGCGGATATGCCGCTGCGCCTTGTTCTCGTCGAGCACCTCCTTGACCTGGCGATAGAGAGCCTGATTGATGCCGGGCAGGCGGTCCTGCAGGTCTTTGTGCACCGTGCTTTTGGAGATGCCGTACTTTTTCGCCGCAGCGCGCACGGTGGCGCGGTTCTCGATGATGTAATCGGCGAGCGCGCAGGCGCGCTCTTCAATGTTACCCTTCATAGCAGCACTCCTGATTTTCAAGGTGCTCCATGTATATGACCATCGCGGGTTTTGTATGAATCGCACGGGATTTCTCATTGACGGGCGGAGAAATGTGTCGTAAAATGACAGGCAGGAGGACGTTCGTCCGCTGATATTTTGATGCAGGAGGCTACCGGAATGGGCAAATTTGTCATCAAGGACGCCAAGAACGGCGTCAAATTCGATCTCAAGGCCGGCAACGGCGAGATCATCCTTTCCAGCGAGACGTATAAGGCCGTTACGAGCTGCCGCAAGGGGATCGCCAGCGTCCAAAAGAACGCTCCCGTCGCCGCGCTGGAGGATCAGACCGAAAAGGGCTTCAAGAAAGAGAAAAACCCGAAGTTTGAGGTCTATACCGACAAGGCCGGCGAGTTCCGCTTCCGCCTCAAGGCGCGCAACGGCGAGATCATCGGCGCGGGCGAGGGCTATAAGGACAAGAAGGGCTGCCTGAACGGCGTAGAGTCCATCCGCAAGAACGCGCCCACCGCGAAGATCGAACGCGAGAAGAAATAAGACGGCAAAAAGCCCCGCCGAACGGCGGGGCTTTTTCATGCAGCCGACAGGCTGTTATTTGCTTTTGACCACCATGGTCGAGGTCGCGCCGTTCCAATCGACGCTGAAATTCAGCGTTTCGCCGAGGTCGCGGAGCTTGAAGAAGTTGTTGCCGCCGATGTTGTAGGCGGTCAGTTCCACGGCGGAGCCGTTGACCGTGACCTTCTGCGCGCTTACGACCGCGCTTGCGCTCTTATCCGTTCCGGTTGCAAGCTCACCGCCCACGCGCACGTACGGCGCGCCGGTCTTTACGGCGATGGTGCCGCCGTCGGCGTCCCAATCGACGGAAAACTGCGAGGTCGTGCCGCTCAGCAGCGCCGCCATGTCGCGCAGCTTGAAGTAATTGCTGCCGTCGATGTTGTAGATCTCGGTGCGCTTTGCCGCGCCGTTGACGGTGAGCTTTTGGGCGGAGGGCTGCACCACGGGCTTCACCGCGGGCGTTTCGCTCTTCGCGCTCGCGCCGCCGTAGAGAACGATGACATTGTTGAGCTTGCGTCCGGCGTTCGTGAGCATTTTGCCGTTCGCGTAGAGCATCGAGGACGCGCCGCCGTCGAGGAGCATGGCGTCCTTTGCGCCGAGGGAGACGAGGTACTCGGTGATCTGCTTGGGGCTTGCCGAGCAGGCGCCCAGCACCAGATCGCCGTTTGCGAGGACGGCGGCGAAGCTGCGCTGAGAAACGGCGGTCTCGGAGACCTTTTGGTCGGCGAGGTACTCGTACTTGCTGTTCTCGGAAAAGACGTTCCTGCCGTCGTGCAGCAGCCACGGGCCGCAGGAAACGGCGGTCACGACGTCCTTCCACGCGCTCTTGTCAAACTCGGTGGAGAAAGAGACGGCGGTTCCGACGGCGGGGAGGCGATCGTGCAGCTTTTTGCCGCAGACGAAGTAGTAGGTGTTCGGCGCGCAGACGCATTTGCCGGAGTCGAGGATCTCCGTGACCGTGCCGTTTACGATCTTGGCGACCTTCGCGTTGGCGGGGACGGGCAGATCGGCGCCCGCCTCGGGCGTGAAGAGCAGCAGGGAATTGACCTCGGGATAATACTGATTGACGCCCCAGGTCGGCTCGCGCTTGCCGCCGTATTCCACATAGAGCGTGATGCCGACCTCGTCGATGAGCGCCCTGCCGTCCTTCGTGAAGCCGAGGTACACGGCGGTTTGGTCGCCTGCGCCGCCGTTGATGACCCTGCCGTCCTTGACAAGGTTTACCTGACAGCGCGCCGCCTTGCCGTAGCCGTCTTCCGGCTGGCGCTCGTAATAGGCGTTGAAGAAGCCGCCGTTCACCGCGGCGATCACGCTGCCGCCCGCGCCCGCGGCGGAAAGAATGTCCGCGGCGCTCTGATCCCTGCTGATAACGCCCTGCGCGAGCATGACGTCGGCGGTGACGCCGCTCATCGGAATGGTGACGATGTTGGCGCTGCCGCTGCCGATCTTCGCCGTGCCGGTCTCCGCCGCGGCGAACGCGGCGCAGGAGCAAAGACACGCGGCGCATAGCGCGAGCGCGAGGAAACGTCTCATGGGAAAAGCCTTCTTTCCTAGTAATGCGTACCTTGAGTATACCACGAAGGCGCGAAAAAACAAGAGTTGAAAAGCCCTGCGCTTTCAGGTATATTATACCAAACGATATTCCCCATACCAAATTCGACAGGAGGAGAGACTATGAAAGCAGCATTGGTGATCATGGCGGCGGGTATGGGCTCGCGCTACGGCGGCAGCAAGCAGGTCGACGGGCTGGGGCCCAACGGCGAGATCCTGATGGAATATTCCATCTACGACGCCATTCGCGCGGGCTTCAACAAGGTCGTTTTCATCATCAAGCCCGATATGAAGGAGCTTTTGGAGGAGCTTTGCGGCAGACGCATCGCGCAGATGAAGGCGAACGACGGCTCGAACGTCGAGGTCGCCTATGCGTTTCAGGATTTCTCCAGCATCCCCTCGTGGTACAAGATCCCCGCGGAGCGCACCAAGCCCTTCGGCACGGCGCACGCGGTCCTCTGCGCCCGCGACGTTGTGCATGAGCCGTTCGCTGTCATCAATGCCGACGACTATTACGGCGCGGACGCATTCCCGACGATCTACAAGGAGCTTTGCAAGCTGCCCGAGAAGGGCGCGGGGACGATGGTCGGCTACCGCGTGGACAAAACCGTGAGCGAAAACGGCACCGTGACGCGCGGCGTATGCCACACCGAGAACGGCAAACTGACGAAGATCGTCGAGACGTTCAAGATCAAGCTCTACCCCAACGGAGACATCCGCGACGTCGAAAACGGCGAAGACAGCCCGCTCATTCCGCCGGAAACGCCGGTTTCGATGAACTTCTGGGGCTTTACGCCGTGGATCTTCGAAAAGCTCGACGCGTACCTCACCGAATTCCTCAAGACGCTCGCGCCGGACAACATCAAGGGCGAGGCGCTGCTGCCGACGATGGTCGGCGAGCTGATCGACAAGGGCGAGCTGGAGGTCAGCGTGCTGCACTGCGACGCCAAGTGGTTCGGCGTCACCTACAAGGAGGATAAGCCTGCCGTGCAGGCCGAGCTCAAAAAGCTCCACGACACGGGCGTCTATCCCCAGAGCCTGCGCGGATAAAAGCGATAAAAGCGAATAAAACCTGCGCTATCGGGCAAAGCTATCATGGAGGTGATAACTTTGCCCGATAACGATAAGGAGAAGCTCCCATACGACGATACGCCGATGGCGCACGCCCATTTTGGACAGCCGGAGGACGTGAGCGACCTCATCAACCACTACGGCACCTACCAGATCCAGCCGACCA
>CAMVGI010000197.1 GCA_947166955.1 uncultured Clostridia bacterium
CGCGCGTCAAGCGCATCGACGCGACGCATGTGAGGTGCGTCAACTGGGGCGTAACGCTCGAAACCTCACAGCAGGTCTCCGGCGTCTGCTCCTACGCGGGCGTGCGCGCGCACAGCCTGCACATCGCCAGAGGCGGCGAGCCGAACCGTTTCGACGCGCGCGTCGTGCGCGTCATCGACGACACGTTTTCCACCCTCCTCATGCTCGCGCCCGAGGGCGGCAATTCGCTTTTGCGCATGGAGCTGCCGAAGGAGGAGTGGGCGGCGATGCGCAATCCGGAAATGGTGCTGCTCGGCGTCGCGCCGGAAAACGTGATGACGCTCTCAGGCGAATTATAGATTTGCCCGACAGGGCGAAATGCGACGACGATCCTCCGCGAACGGGGGACTCACGGAGGAGCCTGTATGCTTTCCTTACAAGATAAGTTTTGCCGGACCGTTCGATATCTGCGCCTGTCCGTGACCGACCTTTGCAACTACCGCTGCGCCTACTGCATGGCGGAGGAGGGCGTTCAAAAGCGCGCGCACGGCGATATTCTCTCCATCGAGGAGCTTGCGGAGATCGGCGGGGCCGCCGTGCGCTGCGGCGTTCGAAAGATACGGCTCACCGGCGGCGAGCCGCTTGTGCGGCGCGGCATCCTGACGCTGTGCGAGAGCCTGCGCGCCGTTCCGGAGCTTGAGGAGCTGACGATGACCACCAACGGCGCGCGGCTTTCTGAGCTGGCGGCCGATTTGAAGGCGGCGGGCGTCGACCGGCTGAACGTCAGCCTCGACACGCTGCGCCCCGAGCGCTTTCGCGCCATCACGCGCGGCGGCGAGCTTGCGGACGTGCTGCGCGGCGTCGACGCGGCGGAGGAGGCGGGCTTTCCGCCGCCCAAGCGCAACGTGGTGCTGCTGCGCGGCGTCAACGATGACGAGATCGCCGATTTCGTCGCGCTCACGCGCTCCGCGGACCGCTGCGTGCGCTTTATCGAGCTGATGCCGATGGGCGTGTGCGCCGCCTATGCGCGCGAACACTTTCTCCCTGCCGACGCGGTGCTTGCCGCCGTGCCGGAGCTTGCGCCCGTCGGGCGCGACGGCGTCGCGGAGCTGTACCGCGTCCCCGGCTGGCGCGGGACGGTGGGGCTGATCCGTCCGATGACGCGCTGCTTCTGCGCAAGCTGCGACCGCATCCGCGTAACGGCGGACGGGAAGCTCAAGCCCTGCCTGCACTCGCCGGAGGAGATTTCCCTGCGCGGGAAACACGGCGCGGCGCTGGAGGAAGCCGTCCGCGCGGGCGCGGCGGCAAAGCCGGAGCGCCATTATCTCACGAGCGCGGGCAGCGCCGCGGCGCGGGATATGAACGAGATCGGCGGATAAAGGAGCGATTATGGACTTTACGCATTTCAACGACCAGGGGCGCGCCCGCATGGTGGACGTGAGCGAAAAGGCGCCGACCGTTCGCACGGCGACGGCGGCGGGCACGGTGAAAATGTCGCGCGTGACCGCGGAGGCGATCCGCACGGGCGGCGTGCCGAAGGGCGACGTGCTTGCGGTGGCGCAGGTCGCGGGCATCATGGCGGCGAAGCGGACGAGCGAGATCGTGCCGATGTGCCATCCGCTCGCGCTCACGGGCGTGGACGTGCGCTTCGCGCTCGGCGAAGACCGCGTGGACATCGAGGCGACGGTCAAATGCAAGGGCGAAACGGGCGTGGAGATGGAGGCGCTGCACGCGGTGTCCGCCGCGGCGCTCACGGTCTACGACATGTGCAAGGCGCTGCAAAAGAACATGGAGATCACCGACGTCCGCCTGCTCGAAAAGACGGGCGGCAAATCGGGCGATTACATCCGAAAATGACCTTTATTTCGATTCCGTATCAGGGAGGCTATCTCATATGGCAAGGGTTCTCGCCGTGTGTATCAGTGCCCAAAAAGGGCAAAAAAAGCATCCGGTCGACGAAATCAGGCTCAAAGAAGGCCACGGCATCGTCGGCGACGCGCACGCCGGAAACTGGCACCGGCAAGTGAGCCTGCTCGCCAACGAAAGCGTCGACAAAATGCGCGAAAAGGGGCTGACGCTGGAGGCGGGCGACTTCGCGGAGAACATTCTCACCGAGGGCGTCGCGCTGCGGACGCTGCCCGTCGGCGCGCGATTGCGCGTGGGCGAGACGCTTTTGGAGATCACGCAGATCGGCAAGGAGTGCCACAGCGACTGCGAGATCAAAAAGAAGGTCGGCGTCTGCGTGATGCCCGCCGAGGGCGTGTTCGCCGTCGTGAAAAAAGAGGGCGTTGTGCGCGCGGGAGATACCATCACCATTGAGGAGGCGGCGACATGAAGCGCATTCGAACCGAGGACGCGGTCGGGCAGGTGCTCTGCCACGACATGACGCAGATCATTCCCGGCGAATACAAGGGGCCGCGCTTCAAAAAGGGGCACATCGTGACCGAGGCGGACATTCCGGTGCTGCTTTCGATGGGCAAGGAAAACCTCTACGTCTTTGAGCTCGGCGCGGGCATGCTGCACGAGAACGACGCTGCGGAACGCATGTGCGCCCTGTGCCTGAACGACGGCATGGAGCGCGGCGAGATCGGCGAGGGCAAGATCGAGCTGTTCGCCGCGCGCGACGGGCTGTTCCGCGTCGACCGCGAGAAGCTGGACGCCGTCAACGCCATCGACGAGCTGATGATCGCGACGCGCCACGGAGACACGGCGGTCAGGGCGGGCGACAAACTCGCGGGCACGCGCGTCATCCCGCTCGTCATCGACGAGAAGAAGCTTTTGGAGGCGGAGAAGCTTGTCGGCGGGAAGCCGATCCTGGAGCTGCTGCCGTTCAAGCTCCGCCGCGCGGGCGTCGTCACCACGGGCAGCGAGGTCTTCCGCGGACGCATTGAGGATAAGTTCACGCCCGCCGTCGAGCGCAAGCTCGCGGCGTTCGGCATCGCCGTGACGGAGCATACCGTTGTGGACGACGGGCTGGAGAATATCAAGGCCGCGATCGAGGCCATGCGCGAATCGGACGTCGAACTGATCCTCTGCACCGGCGGCATGAGCGTCGATCCCGACGACAACACCCCCGGCGCCATCAAGGAAAGCGGCGCGCGCATCGTGACCTACGGCGCGCCCGTGCTGCCCGGCGCGATGTTTCTGCTCGGGTACTTCGGGGACGGGCGTCCCGTGATGGGACTTCCCGGCTGCGTGATGTACGCGAGATCGACGATTTTCGACCTCGTTCTGCCGCGTATCGCGGCGGGAGTCGCGCTGACGCGGCGCGACTTTACCACGCTCGGCGAGGGCGGGCTTTGTCTCGGCTGTCAGCCGTGCACCTATCCCAACTGCGGTTTTGGAAAGGGCTGATGACGTATGGAGTTTTCGGCAAGAGTGATCACGGTCAGCGACCGGAGCTTTCGCGGCGAGCGCGCGGACGCGGGCGGCCCCGCGGTGGCGGAGCTCCTGCGCGGCGCGGGCTATGCGGTGGATAAGATCGTGCTCGTGCCCGACGAGCTTGCGCAGATCGAGCAGGCGCTGCGCGAGGCGGCGGGGGACGGCGTCGCGCTGTGCGTCACCACGGGCGGCACGGGCTTTGCGCCGCGAGACGTGACGCCGGAGGCGACGCGCGCGGTGTGCGAAAAGCTCGCGCCGGGTATTCCGGAGGCGATGCGCGCGGCTTCGATGCGCATCACGCCGCGCGCCATGCTCTCGCGCGCGGAGGCGGGTATTTTGGAGCGCACGCTCATCGTCAACCTGCCCGGCAGCCCCAAGGGCGCGCGGGAAAACCTCGAAGCGGTGCTGCCCGCGCTCGCGCACGGACTTGAGATGCTGCGCGGCGAGGGGAACGCCGACTGCGCGAAGCGAACGGATTAAAAAGCAAAAAAGCGGCTTCCCGCCACAGCGGGAAGCCGCTTTTGCCGTGTTTTCAGAAGAAAACGCCTTTGAGGAAGATCTCCAGCCCGATGGCGATCAGGATGACCCCGCCGACGATCCCGGCCTTTCCGGCCAG
>CAMVGI010000198.1 GCA_947166955.1 uncultured Clostridia bacterium
GCGGGAATTCGGCTGCATGGAGGTGTTGGTGTTGACGGTGATCCGGTTCTCCTCGACCTTGAAGGTGACGACCGCGTCAAAACCGTTGCGGTTGAACTGCTTCCAGGCGTCCCAGCCGTCGAAGCTCTCGCCCATGTTGACGTTCAGCTTCATGACACAATGCGGATCGCAGGCCCAGGATTCGCCGTCAAAGCGCACGAATGCGAGGTCGCGGTAGTTCTCGCCGTCCATTTTCCCGTCGTCGGCGCAGAACAGATCGACGAACGGACAATGCCACACCAGGCGCGCGGTGGGCAGGCTTCTGGCGTGGAGCGTGATTTGAAGCTCGTCCCTGATCTCGACGCCCTCCGTGGCGTCCGTGCGATACCCGTCTATCTGTACGTTGGGAATATCTCCCGCGGGAACGTTGATGTAGCTGATCGCCTCGGCGATGCGCGGGATATAGTCGGCGGGGGACTCCTGTTCCGTGACGTGTACGCGCCCGTCCAGAGAGTCAAACAGGATCAACGACGGCGCGGGCGTGCCGCTCAGCCCCTTTTCCAAGGGGTTCACCGTCATGTGGATCGTCGTCATGAACGGCGTGAGCAGAATGCCCTCCGAGACCTCGCTGCGATGCTCGCCGACGGCCAGCTCGTTCCGCCCCGCAAGCTCGCGGATCTCCTCGCGCTCGCGCATCTCATACTCGGTGTCGATGTCGATCAGGTGGAGCATCAGGCGGGAATACTCGGGATCGAACTGCAGGCCCATGCCCTTGGCGATCTCTTCGCGCACGACCTGCTGCGGGATCGGATCGCGGTAGCTTCGCTTCGAGGACATCGCGTCATAGGCGTCCGCCACGGAGATGATCCTTGCGATCTCGGGGATGTCGCTGCCTTTCAGGCCGTAGGGATAGCCCTTGCCGTCATAGCGCTCGTGGTGGCCGCACGCGCCGATGCTCAAATACGGGAATTCACTGATGCTCTGCAGGATCTGCGCGCCGAGCGCGGGGTGGTTGCGGATCATCTCGTATTCCGCGCTGGTGAGCTTGCCCTCCTTGGTGATGATGCTTTCGGGAATGCCGATCTTTCCGACGTCGTGCAGCAGCGCGGCGATCGAGTCGAAATAGTTTCCGGCTCTCGAATAGGCGGCGACCAGGTCGGGATGCCGGTAGCCGACGACCCAGACGGCGACCGTTATGGCGGAGTTCAGCGCAAGCATCACCTGCTTGGACTTGCCCTCAAGGATCATCGAGATGTAGATTATGCCGGGGAGCAGCCACACGGGAGCGCCGCCCTCCGCGCCGCCGTTCGTGAAGAACATGGCCGGCAGGAAAACGAACACCACGATCACGGAGAGCGCGACCTTTATGCGCTCGATCTTCCGCTTTTTGAACGCATAGTAGACAAGCACGGAAAAGAACAGCGCGCCGAGCAGCGTGGAGATCGTCGCGTTCGGCGTCGAAGATGCGGCGGAGATAACGCCGCCCCTTTCCCGCAGTTTGGGTTATTGTACCAAACCGGATGAAAAAAGGCAATAGGTTCGAAGACACGGGATATTTAGCCGCCGTTCCGGAAGCGCAAAATGATCGCGGCGGCCTCCGCGCACGTCACCGCGCTCCGCGGAGCAAGCGTCGTTTTCCCGCCGAAAAGATCCGTTCGTACGGCCCACTGCATCGCGCCGTACGCCCAGCCGGAGACCTCGTCCGCGTCCTCATAGCCCGCAAGCCCCATCGCGCCGCCGTTTTCTTCTCCGTTTGCCGCGCGGCAGAGCATGGCAGCAAGCTGCTCGCGCGTGATCGGCTCATCGGGCGCAAAGCGTCCGTCGTAGCCCGTCACGATCCCCTCCGCCGCCGCCCAGCGGACGGCCTCCGCGTAATCGGCACTTTGGCTGACGTCCGCAAAGGGCAGAATGTAGTTGACGACCGGCTTGCCCGCGTTTTCCCAAAGCAGAGAGACCGCCATTTCGCGCGTGGCGGGCTCGGACGCGCCATAGCGCAGGCCGAAGCCGCGCGGGTAGAGGATCTCGTCGGAATACGTCCGTTTATCCGTAAGACGCGGGATATTGACCGGAAGCGTGCCCGTCGGCGTCTCGTCCGGCGAAAGCATCAGGTAGAGCGCCGCGGGCATGCTCGGCCCATACTGTGCCACAGCGCCGTCCGCGACGCGCGGGTCCTCGCTCATGCCGCGCGCCGACCACGCGAGCAGGATCGCGTCCGCCGTCTGATAGCGCGCCGCGTCATAGGGCAGGCTGCAGCTGAGGATGACGGCGTCGCCGCCCGAGTTGTGAACGCTTTCGATCAGAGCATCCACGGTTTTCGCCGTGTCGTTGTCAAGACCCGCCGCGCCGCCAAGCTCCGTGATGATGACGACGTGCTCCGTACCCGCCGTGCACGCGATCGCCTCCTCGGCGGTCTTCTTTTGAATCGACTGCACGGTGATCTCGGTGCCCTTGGCAAGCTTGCCCTCGTCGCGGAGGCGTCCGATGGCGTACTCCATGCTCAAGACCTCGTTGTCGTAGGCGGTGAGCACGGCGATTTTCTGATTCGCCTTTGTCAGCGGAAGCGTGTTGTTCTCGTTTTTGACCAGCGTGACGGTCTTCTTTGTCAGCGCCCATTCCGCCTCGTGGTGCGCGGCGCTGCCGACAATTTGGGACGCGGCGGGGTCTGCGGCGCCGGGGGCTTTCGTCAGGCCATGAGCGGCCTTGAGCCGCAGAACGCGCAGCACGGCGGCGTCGACCTGCTTTTCGGAGATCTTTCCGCTTTTGACCATCTGCGCAAGCTTTTGAATATAGGCCTCCAGATCGGAAAGCCCCTCCGGCGTAGAGGTGTCGGCCGGCATCAGCAGGATATCGACGCCCGCCTCAATGGCAAGCTTCGCCGCGTCATAGCGGTCAAAGTGCTTGGCGATGGCGTCCATATCCATCGCATCCGTGATGATGACGCCGCCAAAGCCCATGTCGCCGCGCAAAATGTCCGTAAGGATGGTCTTTGAGAGCGTCGCGGGCAGGCTGACCTGCTCGCCGGTGAGCTTCGAGGTATACTTTCCCGTCTCAACGCGCGGGTACTGGATGTGCGCGGTCATCACCGCGTCCGCGCCCGCGTCGATGGCGGCCCGGAACGGAATCAGCTCGCACGCCTTCAATTCCTCATAGGACTTGTTGACCAGCGGCAGGCCCGTATGGCTGTCCGTCGCGGTGTCGCCGTGACCGGGGAAATGCTTGAGTGTCGAGATCGCGCCGGTTTTTTGGAGCGAGCGCATATAGCTCACGCCCTGCGCCGCCGCGACGGCGGGGTCGTCGGAAAACGAGCGCGTGCCGATGATGGGATTCGCGGGGTTGCTGTTCACATCGAGCACGGGCGCAAAGTTGAAGTTGACGCCCATGCTCATCAGCTCCGTACCGATGATAGAGGCCGCTTCCGCCGTGAGCGCCGTGTCGTTCGCCGCGCCGAGCGCCATGTTTCCGGGCATCTGCGTGCCGTGACCGAGGCGCGTGACGCGCCCGCCCTCCTGATCGATGGCGACGAGAAGCTGCGTCCTGCCGCTTTTCGCCGCGTTCGCCTTCTGCATGTCGTCCACAAGCTTTACCGCCGCCGCGGTGTCGCCCGCGTTCTGCGCGAACAGGGCAACGCCCGCGAAGCCGTGCTTCTGGAGGACGGAGGCAACGTCTGCCGGAAGCTCCGTTACGTTCTGCTTTTCGCCGTTCGCGTCGGGATACCAGCGGAACGCCGGCATGATCATCTGCGCGATCTTCTCCTCCGTGCTCATGCCCGCGAGGATACCTTCCGGCGACGCCTTTCTCCACGCGTCGGTGCGCGCCGCCACGTTTTCCTTCAGATTTGTGAAGAAGAACAGGTAGTCATAGATATGAAACGACCCGTCCGGGAAAATATCGATCACGGCGGGATAGTCTTTCGCGGTAACGTCGGTGACCACCAGCTCGCCGCGCGTGCCAAGGTATCCGCCGCACAGGCCG
>CAMVGI010000199.1 GCA_947166955.1 uncultured Clostridia bacterium
ATGATCTGCGAGCTGACCGGCATGGACGTCTCGAACGCCTCCGTTTACGACGGGGCGACCGCCGCCGCCGAGGCCGCCGCCATGTGCCGCGACCGCAAGCGCCGCGTGACGCTCGTTTCCGCCGCAGCGCACCCCGACGTCATCAACACGATGCGCACCTATTGCTACGGAACGGGTGACGAGCTGAAGCTCGTTCCGGCGAAGGACGGGAAGACCGATCTCGACGCGCTGCGCTCGATGCTCACGGACGGCGTCGCGTCGTTCTACGTCCAGCAGCCGAACTTCTTCGGCGTCTTTGAGGACGCGGACGCGCTCGGCGAGGCGGTCCACGCCGCGGGCGCGCTGTTCGTCATGGGCTGCAACCCCATCGCGCTCGGCGTCATGAAAACGCCGCGCGCGTGCGGCGCGGACGTCGCTGTGGGCGAGGGGCAGCCGCTCGGTATGCCGCTCGGCTACGGCGGGCCGTACCTCGGCTTTATGGCGACGACCGAAAAGCACATGCGAAAGCTACCCGGGCGCATCGTCGGCGAGACGGTGGACGAGCGCGGCGAGCGCGCGTATGTTCTGACGCTTCAGGCGCGCGAGCAGCACATCCGCCGCGAGAAGGCGAGCAGCAACATCTGCTCCAACGAGGCGCTGTGCGCGCTGACCGCCGCCGTGTATCTCGCGGCGATGGGGCCGGACGGGCTCGCCGAGGCGGCGCGGCAGTCGATGGCGAAGGCGCACTATCTCCGCGCCGCGCTCACCGCGCTTCCTGGTGTGGAGCCGGTGTATCGGGGCGAATTCTTCCATGAGTTCGTTACGACGCTGCCCAGACGCGACGAGGCGCTTGCGGCGCTTCAAAAGGCGGGCATCCTCGGCGGACTGCCCGTGGAGGGCGGCGTGCTGTGGTGCGCCACCGAGAAGGCGGAAAAGAGCGAGCTTGACCGCGCGGTCAGCATTGTGAAGGGGGTGCTGGAGGGATGAAGCTGATCTTTGAAAAGAGCGTTTCCGGCCGGCACTGCGACCTTTTGCCGAAGTGCGACGTCGATTACGTCGAGCTGCCCGAAGCGCTTCGCCGCGCGGAAAAACCCGCGCTTCCGGAGCTTGCCGAGGTCGACGTCACGCGCCACTATACCGAGCTTGACCACCGCGTCCACGGCGTCAACTGCGGCTTTTATCCGCTGGGGTCGTGCACGATGAAGTACAATCCCCGCATCGACGAGGAGATGGCGGCGCTGTCCGGGTTTACGGGCGTTCACCCGCTTGCGCCCGCGGACAGCGTCGAGGGCTGCCGCGAGGTGCTCTCCACCGCGCAGAAGTACCTCTGCGAGATCACGGGCATGGACGGCATGACCTTCCAGCCGGCGGCCGGCGCGCACGGCGAGTTCACCGGCGTGCTGCTCATCAAGCAGTATCACGACAAGCGCGGTGACAAGAAGCGCACGAAGATCATCGTGCCGGACAGCGCGCACGGCACCAACCCCGCCACGGCGGCGATGTGCGGCTTCGAGGTCGTGAACATCCCCTCCGCGCCCGACGGCTGCGTCGATCTGGACGCGCTCAAAAACGCGCTCGGCGACGATACCGCGGGCTTGATGCTTACCAATCCGAACACGGTCGGCCTGTTCGACAGGAACATTCTGGAGATCACGCGCCTCGTGCACGAAGCGGGCGGCCTTTGCTACTACGACGGCGCGAACCTCAACGCCGTCATGGGCGTCGTGCGCCCGGGCGACATGGGCTTCGACTGCATCCACATGAACCTGCACAAGACGTTCGCGACGCCGCACGGCGGCGGCGGCCCCGGCGCGTGCGCCGTCGGCTGCAAGGAGTTCCTGCGCGAATTTCTGCCCGCGTCGGCGCTGATGGAGGGGCAGGGACATTTGCAGGTGCGCGCGTTCGCGGGCAACTTCCTCGTCGTCGTGCGCGCGCTGACGTATCTTCTCACGCTCGGGCGCGAGGGCATCCCCGAGGCGGCGCAGAACGCGGTGCTCAACGCGAACTATCTGATGTCGCGCATCAAGGGCACGTTCACGCCCGCGTTCGACCGCGTGTGCATGCACGAGTTCGTGCTCGACCTCAGCGAATACAAGAAGGAGACGGGCGTGAGCGCGCTCGACGTCGCGAAGTCGCTCATCGACTACGGCATGCATCCGCCGACGATGTACTTCCCGATGATCGTCCACGAGGCGCTGATGCTCGAACCCACCGAGACCGAGAGCAAGGAGACGCTCGACTGGGCGGCGGATGTGTACCGCGAGCTGTACGCGCTCGGCAAGCGCGATCCGCAGTACATGCACGACGCGCCGCATCACGCGCAGATCGCCCGCCCCGACGAGGTGCGCGCCGCGCGCACGCCCGTCGTGCGCTGGCAGAAGCCGTGATCGAACGGCTCGGGCTTTACGAGGCGGAGGGCTTCGCGGCGCTGCTGGCGGAGCAGGGCATTTAGAGAGGGAACGACATGAACGATTATCAACTCCTTGTCATCGGAGCGGGGCCGGGCGGCTACACCGCGGCGCTGCGCGCGGCGAAGCTCGGCATGAAGATCGCCGTGGTCGAAGCGCGCGAGGCGGGCGGCACCTGCCTCAACCGCGGCTGCGTCCCGACCAAGACGCTGCTGCACGCCTCGGAGGCGTATCAGACGGCGGTATCGGGCGCGGACGCCGGCGTACACGTCGAGCGCGCGCGCGTCGATATGGCGGAGATCTTCGCCTATAAGCGCCGCGTTTCGCAAACGCTTTCGCAGGGCGTGGAGAGCTTGCTCAAGGGCGCGAAGGTGCCGCTGCTGCACGGACGCGCGCAGATCACGGCGCCGCATACCGTCCGCGTGAGCGCGGCGGACGGCGCAACGGCGGACTACACCGCGGACCATATCCTCGTCGCCACCGGCTCCGTGCCGGCGCGCCCGCCGATCCCGGGGCTGGACCTGCCGGGTGTGATGACCAGCGACGAGCTGCTTGAGGGGACGGACCGCCTGTACCGCTCCATCGTCATCATCGGCGGCGGCGTGATCGGCGTCGAGTTCGCGACGTTCTACGCGGAGCTGGGCTGCGCCGTGACGGTGATCGAGGGCATGGACCGTCTGTTGCCGAACATGGACCGCGAGCTGGGACAGAGCCTCGCGCTCGCGCTCAAAAAGCAGGGCGTGCAGGTGTTCACGGCTTCCGTGGTGCAGAATGTGGAGCAGGGCGCGGACGGACTCACGGTGCATTTTACGACGAAGGACGCGCCGAACGCCGCGACTGGCGAGGCGGTGCTTTGCGCCATCGGCCGCAGGGCGTACTGCGACGGATTGTTCGCACCCGCGCTTGCGCCGGAGATGAACGGAAAGTCCATCCGCGTCGATGAACGCTACCGGACGAGTATCGAGGGCGTGTACGCCATCGGCGACGTGTCGTCGCGCGTGCAGCTCGCGCACGTCGCGGCGGCGCAGGGGACTGCCTGCGTGGAGATGCTTGCGGGGCTTGAGAACCATACGGACATGAACGTCGTGCCGAGCTGCATTTACTGCCGCCCCGAGATCGCGTCCGTCGGCATGACCGAGGCGGAGGCAAAGGAACGGGGCGTTCCCGTCAAGACCGGCAAGTGCGTCATGGGCGCGAACGCCCGCACGCTGATCGCGGGCGCGGGACGCAGCTTCATGAAGGTCGTCGCCCACGCGGAGACGGGCGAGATCCTCGGCGCGCAGCTGATGTGCCCGAACGCGACGGACATGATCGCCGAGATCGGCTCGGCGATGGCGAATCATCTGACCGCGCGGCGGCTGCTGCTCGCCATGCGCCCGCATCCGACCTTTGAGGAGGCGCTGTCCGACGCGCTGAACGATTTGTGCGCGAAGCTTGAAAAGTGAGGGCTTTTTATGAAATACGATTTTACCTCCGTCATCGATCGCCGCGGCATGGACGCGCTGGCGGTGGACGGATTGGGCGCGGGAAACGGCTTCGCGCCGGATACGCCGAAGG
>CAMVGI010000200.1 GCA_947166955.1 uncultured Clostridia bacterium
GAAGACCGGCGTGCGCCTCGACGGCGTCGAGGTCGTCAATCCCGCGACGGGGAAGACGGTGTCGATGTTCGTCTCCGACTACGTCCTCATGGGCTACGGCACCGGCATCGTCATGGGCGTGCCGGGCCACGACCAGCGAGATTGGGACTTTGCCACCGCGTTCGGACTGCCCATCGTGGAGGTCGTGCAGGGCGGCGACATCACCAAAGAGGCGTTCACGCTCAAGGACGACACGGGTATCATGGTCAACTCCGGTTTCCTCAACGGCATGACCGTCAAGGACGCCATTCCCGCCATGAAGAAGTACGCCGTCGAGCAGGGCTGGGGCAGGGAGAAGGTCAACTTCAAACTGCGCGATTGGGTCTTTTCCCGCCAGCGGTATTGGGGCGAGCCGATCCCTCTTGTCAATTGCCCTGACTGCGGCTGGGTGCCCGTGCCGGAGGA
This sequence comes from uncultured Clostridia bacterium, assembly GCA_947166955.1. The sequence continues at coordinate 445 of CAMVGI010000200.1, forward strand.
GCAGCTTCCGCTTGTGCTGCCGCAGGTGGACAGCTACGAGCCGACCGACGACGGCGAAAGCCCCATCTCCAAGATGACCGATTGGGTCAACACGACCTGCCCAAAGTGCGGCAGGCCCGCAAAGCGCGAGACGGACACCATGCCCCAGTGGGCGGGGTCTTCGTGGTACTATCTGCGCTATATGGACCCGCACAACGACAGCGCCGCCGTCTCGAAGGAGGCGGAGGAGTATTGGGGCCCCGTGGATTGGTACAACGGTGGCATGGAGCACACGACGCTGCATCTGCTCTACTCCCGCTTCTGGCACAAGTTCCTCTATGACCTCGGCGTCGTACACACGAAGGAACCGTACGCCAAGCGCACGAGCCACGGCATGATCCTCGGCCAGAACCCACACTACGTTGGCAACGCCAAGACCGAGGAGGAAAAGCAGGCGCTCATCGACAAGTACGGCAATCAGGCGCTGCGCCCCGCAGTGAAGATGTCCAAGTCCCTCGGCAACGTCGTCAACCCCGACGATGTGGTCAAGGCCTACGGCGCGGACACGATGCGCCTTTACATCATGTTCATCGGCGACTTTGAAAAGGTCGCGACCTGGTCGGACGAGGCGGTGAAGGGCAGCAAGCGTTTCCTTGATCGCTGCTGGAACCTGATGGACATGGTCTCCGACGAGGAAGGCATCTCCGCCAAGAACGAGGCGACGGTGCACAAGACCATCCGGAAGGTCACGAGCGACATCGACGAGCTGAAGATGAACACCGCCATCGCGGCGCTTATGACGATGGTCAACGAGTTTTACGCGAACGGCCTTTCCCGCGGCGATTTCAAGGCGCTGCTGCTGATGCTCTCGCCGTTTGCCCCGCACATCGTCGAGGAGATGTGGGAGCAGATGGGCTTTGCCAAGGAGACCGGCAAGATGGCGATGCAGAATCCGTGGCCGGAGCACGACGAGAGCAAGACCGTCGCCTCCGCCGTCGAGATGGCGGTGCAGGTGCAGGGCAAGCTGCGCGGCACGATCACCGTTCCGGTGGACAGCGACGAGGAAACGGTCGTCGCCGCCGCGAAGGCGAACGAAAAGGTCGCCAAGTCCCTTGAGGGGATGCAGATCGTTAAGACGATCCTCGTCAAGAACAAGCTGGTGAACCTGATCGTCAAACCGGCCTGACGGCGATTTTTCCGAAAAATCAAAAAAATTTGTTGACAAGCCTCGGCATTTCTCATATAATGCTCTACGCTAGTCATGCAAATGGCTCTACTGAGCACTCTGGAGTTAGCCGGGTGCATCGGAGGGAGGGAAAACATAGATGTCCGAAGTGCACGTCAAGGAAGGCGAGTCTCTGGATAGCGCGCTCAAGCGTTTTAAGAGAAGCTGCGCCAAGGCCGGCATCGTTGCGGAGGTGCGTCGCCGCGAGGCTTATGAGAGCCCCAGCGTCAAGCGCCGCAAGAAGAGCGAGGCCGCGCGCAAGAATCGCAATAAGCGTTTTTACTAAGCCACGGAAAAGGGGACGCCGAGAGGCGTCCCCTTTTTGCATGCTTTCCCGCTACGGACCGGTGTAGACGGTGAAAGCGTCCCGAATGCCGAGCGACCGTGCCAGCGCGAGCTTGCGGCGCACCGTCTCGTCGTCGTCGAAGAGGACGAGACGCGTTTTTCCGCACGCGCGGTAGGTGAAGTACTTCGCGCACAGCGCCTCGGAGAAGAATACGGGCGTCTGATACCGCCTTCGCAGCGCCGCGAGCGACTCTTGAGACAGCGGAGCGCCGTATCCGCTGCGGCAGGGGAGCGGGAAATCCATTGAGACGCGTTCGACGCCGACGGCAACGCGCTCCGCCCCGTATTTTTTGACCGCCTCCTCCAGCAGCGCGCGCAACGAGCCGCCGGAGAGCGCCGTGCAGACCAATATGCGCGTTTCCATGCCGCCGCCCCCTTGCGCTCCGCGCTGCCGCGTGGTAAAATCCTGACAGTTTCATTCTATGATTTTCGGGAGGAAACCATGTCCTTTTCCTTGCGACCCGATTATGTGTTTGACGATTACCGCGACGTTACGCCGGAACTGCTGCATTCGCTCGGAATCCGGCTGCTGCTCGCGGACCTCGACTATACGCTCGCGCCCAAGCGCCAGCACAATCCGGACGAGGTCCTGCGCACGTGGGTGGAGTCTCTGCGCGCGGGCGGCGTGACGCTGGAGATCGTTTCCAACAACCGAAGCCCCGTGCGTGTCGAGCGCTTTTGCCGCGACCTCGGCGTCGGTTACGTGGGACACGCCGGCAAGCCCGGGACGCGCGGCCTCGTCGCCGCCATGCGCAAGCACGGCGTTTCGGCGGGGGAAACGGCGATGCTCGGCGACAAGCTGCTCACGGATACGCTGGCGGCAAAGCGCGGCGGTATGCGGATGCTGATGGTCGAGCCGAAAGGCGGGCCGATCGGGCCGTGGAACCACGTGCTCCACGCGCTTCAGGAGCCGTTCAAGCGCGCAGGCGAGCACGATAAGCGGAGCTGAGGCGGGCAAAGAAAAGTTTTTCGAATTGTCGGAAAAGGGCTTGCATTGAAGCAAATTATCTTATATAATACCATAGGTTAAAAACCGAAGATATTTTGATTTGAGGAAGTCGCCGCCGATTTCCTCGCCAATAGGAGGATATGATTATGGCAACGATCACCGCCGGCGATTTCCGCAACGGCAAGACCTTTGAGATGGACGGCAAAGTCTATCAGGTCGTCGAGTTCCAGCACGTCAAGCCCGGCAAGGGCGCCGCTTTTGTGCGCACCAAGATGAGAAACGTCATCACCGGCGCCGTGACCGAGACCAGCTTCAACCCCACCGCGAAGTTTGAGGAAGCCACCATCGACCGCAGAGACATGGAGTATACCTATGCCGACGGCGACCTCTACCACTTCATGGATCAGGAGACCTACGACGACGTGCCTCTGAACAAGGAACTGCTCGGCGACGCGTTCCGCTTTGTGACCGAGAACACGGTCTGCAAGGTCCTGAGCTATAAGGGCAGCGTTTTCGGCGTTGAGTGCCCGAACTTCATGGATCTCGTGGTCACGAAGACCGAGCCCGGCCTTGCCGGCAACACCGCCACCAATACGCTCAAGCCCGCAACGGTTGAGACCGGCGCGGAGGTCAAGGTGCCCCTGTTCATCAACGAGGGCGACAAGATCCAGATCGACACGCGCACGGGCGAGTATATCGGACGCGCCAAGTAAGCAAAATAGTTACAACGGGGGCTGCATTCACGACCGCGCGGATGCAGCCTCGACACTACACAGGAGAAAGGAGCATTATCATGGGTGTTTCTGAGAAGGTTGCGTACCTCAAGGGGCTGATGGAAGGTCTCAAGATCGACGCCGATTCCGACAACGGCAAGATGTTCAAGGCTGCCCAGATCGGCGGTCCTTCCGGCGGATGTATTCCTTCCGTTCATATTGACACACCCATTGACTATGAGAGCCTGCAGAGAAGCGGCTCCATGATGGGTTCCGGCGGACTTATCGT
>CAMVGI010000201.1 GCA_947166955.1 uncultured Clostridia bacterium
GGCCGCATCGAGCGCGGCACCTTGAAGCAGAATCAGGAGATCGCGGTTTGCAACTACCACGATCCCGACGCCGCGCCGAAGAAGGCGAAGGCGGTTTCGATGTACGAGTTCGAGGGCCTCGCCAAGAAGCCCGTCACCGAGTCCACCGCGGGCAACATCATCTGCCTTTCCGGTATCGGCGACATTACCATCGGCGACACGATCTGCGCGCCCGAGGCGGTCGAGCCGCTGCCGTTCGTCAAGATCAGCGCGCCGACGATGGAGATGACGTTCTCCATCAACGATTCGCCCTACGCGGGGCGCGACGGCAAGTTCGTCACCTCCCGCCAGCTGCGCGACCGTCTGTTCCGCGAGACGCTCAAGGACGTTTCCCTGCGCGTGACGGAGATCGACGGAGCGACCGACGCGTTCAACGTCGCGGGACGCGGCGAGATGTCGCTCTCCATCCTCATCGAGACGATGCGCCGCGAGGGCTATGAGTTCCAGGTCAGCCCCCCGCGCGTGCTGTATCAGGAGATCGACGGGCAGAAGTGCGAGCCGATCGAGCGCCTCGTCGCGGACGTGCCCGCCGACTGCGTCGGCGCGGTCATCGAGAAGATTGGCACGCGCAAGGGCGAGATGGTCGACATGACGCCTGTCGGCAGCCGCATGAAGGTCGAGTTCCTCGTTCCCGCGCGCGGCCTGTTCGGCTACCGCAACGAGTTCCTCACCGACACCAAGGGCGAGGGCATCATGGCGAGCGTGTTCGACAGCTACGCGCCCTACAAGGGCGACCTAAGCCGCCGCAACACCGGCTCCCTCGTCGCGTTCGAGACGGGCGAGAGCGTGACCTACGGCCTGTTCAACGCGCAGGAGCGCGGCGCGCTGTTCATCGGCGCGGGCGTTCCGGTCTACGAGGGCATGGTCGTGGGCGTTTCCCCCAAGCAGGAGGACATCAGCGTCAACGTCTGCAAGAAAAAGCAGCTCACGAACATGCGCGCCTCGGGCAGCGACGACGCGCTGCGCCTCGTTCCGCCCAAGCAGATGAGCCTGGAGCAGTGCCTTGAGTTCCTCGCGGACGACGAGCTGCTTGAAGTCACGCCCCACGCGCTTCGCATCCGCAAGACCATTTTGAACCACGAGCAGCGCATGAAGGCGCAGCACAGGAAATGAGCAGAAAGGACCGCTTGCAAAAGCGGTTCTTTCTTTTTGCTCGCTCCCATACGTTATATAAATGTATGGGGGTGTTTTTATGGCGATGACGTGGGTATGGACGGGAATGCTGGCGCTCTCGCTCGTTTTCGGCGCGGCGACGGGGAACCTCGGCGCGCTGGGCGCGGCGGCGCTGGAGGGCGCGCGCGGCGCCGTGGAGCTGTGCGTTTCCATGGCGGGAGTCATGTGCCTGTGGACGGGCGTGATGGAGGTTTTGACGCAGAGCGGCGCGACGGCGGCGCTGGGGCGCGCGTTCCGCCCGCTGCTGGGAAGGTTCCTGCCGAACGCCGCGCGCGACGAGGAGACGATGGCGGCGGTTTCCGCCAACCTCTCCGCCAACATGCTCGGTCTCGGCAACGCGGCGACGCCGCTCGGCATCCGCGCCGCGAGACTCATGGCGCGCGGCGGCGGGGGAACGGCGTCCGACGAGCTGTGCCTGTTCGTCGTGCTCAACACCGCGTCCGTCCAGCTCTTTCCGACCACGGTGGCGGGGCTGCGCGCCGCGCTCGGCGCGCGCGACCCCTTCGACATCCTGCCCGCCGTGTGGCTCGCGTCGTTCGTCGCGGTCGCGGCGGGGCTTGCGGCGGCGAAGCTGCTCGCGCGCGTGTGGAGGGAGAGGGCGTGAGGCTGTCCGAACTCGTCGTGCCCGCGCTGCTGTGCTTTGCGGGCGTTTGCGGTCTGCGCCGCCGCGTGGACGTGTACGGCGCGCTCACAAAGGGCGCGGAGGAGGGATTGGGCGTGCTGCTGCGCGTGCTCCCGTCGCTCGTGCCGCTGCTTGCGGCGGTTTCCATGTTCCGCGCGTCCGGCGCGATGGACTGCCTCGCGCGCTTGCTCGCGCCGCTGCTCACGGCGCTCGGCATCCCGCCGGAGTGCGCGCCGCTGCTGCTCGTGCGCCCGATTTCGGGGAGCGGCGCGCTCGCGGTCGGCAGCGAGCTGATGGAGCGTTACGGCGTCGATTCCCATGTCGGGCGCGTCGCGGCGGTGATGCTGGGGTCGAGCGAGACGACGTTCTACACCGTCGCGATATACTGCGGCGCCGCGGGCATCGTGAAAACGCGGTACACGAGCCCCGCGGCGCTGGTCGCCGCGGGTGTGGTGGTTTTGGCGTCGGCTTTCGCCGTGCGGCTGTTTTTTAATCCGTAGCCTTACTTCGCAAATTCCTTGACAATGTTCAGAATCAGCTCCACTACGTCGTCCATCTGCTCCGCGACCGCGTGCTCGTAGGGGCCGTGGTGCGCGTAGCTGCCCGTGGAGAGATTGGGGCAGGGCAGCCCGCGGAACGAGAGCCGCGCGCCGTCCGTGCCGCCGCGGATGGGCACCGCCTTCGGCTCGACGCCCATCGCGCGGTATGCCGCCATCGCTTTTTCGACGACCTCGAAGCGGGGCTTGACCTTTTCAAGCATATTGCGGTACTGCTCGCGGATGTGGAGCGTGACCGTGCCCTCGCCGTAGCGCGCGTTGAGAAGCGCGGCGATGTGCTCCATCGTCTTCTTGCGCGCCTCGAACGTGCCCGCGTCGTGGTCGCGGATGATGTATTCGAGCGTCGCGTGTTCGACGTTCCCCTCCATGTCCGTGAGGTGGAAGAAGCCCTCGTAACCCTGCGTGTCGCGCGGGGTCTCGCCCGCGGGGAGCATCGCGTTGAACTGGTGCGCGACCAGCGAGGCGTTGATCATCGTGTCCTTCGCCGTGCCGGGGTGGACGTTGAAGCCGCGGAAGGAGACCTTCGCGGCGGCGGCGTTGAAGTTCTCGTACTCCACCTCGCCGAACGGGCCGCCGTCCACGGTGTAGGCAAGCTCGGCGCCGAGGCGCTTCAAGTCCATCAGCTCCGCGCCGTGGCCGATCTCCTCGTCGGGGCAGAAGCCGATCGCAACGGGGCCGTGGGGGAGCTTTTCCGTCAGGATGCGCTCCGCGGCGGTCATGATCTCGGCGACGCCCGCCTTGTCGTCCGCGCCGAGGACGGTCGTGCCGTCGGTGACGACGAGCATTTTGCCCTTGAGGCTCGGCAGGTGCGGGAAAGCGGCGGGGTCGAGCACGCGCCCGCTGTCGCCGAGCGCGAGCGCGCCGCCGTCGTAGTTCTCAACGACGCGGGGCTTGACGTTCTCACCCGAGAAATCGGGGATGGTGTCCACGTGCGCGAGGAAGCCGACGCAGGGCTTGTCCTCCAACCCCGCCGTCGCGGGAAGAAAAGCGTAGACGTAGCAGTGTTCGTCCACATATACATTACTCGCGCCGAGCGCGTTCAGCTCCTTCTCCAGAAGACGCGCGAGGTCGAACTGCCGCTGCGTCGAGGGGGTGTCCTTGCCGTCCTCGATGCTCGCCGTGTGCACCTTCGCGTATTCGATCAGACGCTCGTAAGCTCTTTTTGCCGCCATGTCGTTCTGCTCCTCCATATATTTATAATTGTATGCGCCGGTTTGGCGCGCAAACGCGCCGCCGCGCGGCGTTTTCGGCACGATTATAGCCCTTTTGCGCGCCGTTGACAAGATATTGTGTTTTGTGATAGCACCTTCCACAAATATGAATAAAAAAATTTATGAAAAACGGAAAATTTCTCTTGACATGGCGTTTGCAATCTAGTATCATAGGCAAGTCCGCGACCGAGGGCGTGCCATGCCCAAGGCAAGCGGAAAACGCGATGAACCGGGAGATTGCTCGGGAAACCGAGGTAACTTTCGGGGAGTATGTCCGAAAATCGGGCGGCTGAGATGCATATCCGTTACGC
>CAMVGI010000202.1 GCA_947166955.1 uncultured Clostridia bacterium
CCGGGGACACTGCGGGTATGAACCGCATGCTCTAGCCAACTGAGCTATGCCGCCAAATCGCCCTGCCGCGCAGGACAAGGGTTAGTATACCAAAGGCTTATGGCGTTTGTCAAGGGATTTTCACGGAAAATTTCGGCAAAGCGGGACGTCCGCCGTTCGGGCGGACGTCCCCGCAAAGGTTTCTCGCTACAGGCCGTACAACTCGGCGTATTTCTCCTCCAGATAGGTCGTGAACACGGTGGGGTCGAAGTCCTCCCCCGTCGCGTTGCGGAAGACCTCGTTCGGCGTGAGCAGGCAGCCGTACTGCCAGATGCGCTCGCGCAGCCACTCGTTCACGGGCGCGAAATTGCCCGTGCGCAGGCACTTATCCACGTCCACGGTCTCCTTCATCTTGCGCAGGTACTGCGCGCCGTAGGCGCTGCCAAGCGCGTAGGACGGGAAGTAGCCGATGCTGCCGCCCGACCAGTGGCTGTCCTGCAGCACGCCGTGCTTGTCGTCCGGCACGTCGACGCCGAGATACTCCTTGTAGAGCCGATTCCACTCCCGCGGCAAGTCGCGCACCTCCAGCTCGCCCGCCATGACGCGCTTTTCGAGTTCATAGCGCACCATGATGTGCAGCGCATAGGTCAGCTCGTCCGCGTCCACGCGGATGAGGCTCGGCTGCGCGCGGTTCACGGCGCGGTACAGCTCCTCGGCGGTATGCCCCGCGAGCTGCGGGAAGTGCTTTTGCGCCACGGGGAGGATATACTCACAGAACGCGCGGCTGCGGCCGAGGATGTTCTCGTAAAAGCGGCTCTGGCTCTCGTGGATGCCCATGGAAACGCCGCAATCGAGCGCCGTGTAGGCGAAGTCGCGATCGGTTCCGGTGTCGTAGAGCGCGTGGCCGCCCTCGTGGATAACGCTGTACATGGAGCTGGAGAAATCGTTTTCGTAGAAATGCGTGGTGATGCGCTCGTCGAGGTGCGAGCCGAGGCTCGTGGTGAACGGATGCTCCGTCGTGGCGAAGCCCACGCGGTCAAGGTCGAGACCGATGAGCCGCATCAGCTCGTAGGAAAACTCCTCCTGCGCCGCCGCGGGGAATACTCCGTGCAGGATGCCGTCGCCCTGCTGCGGCTTGGCGCGCACCTTTTGCAGCAGCGGCACGATATGCTCGCGCAGCGTCGCAAAGAAGCGGTCGCAGACCGCCATCGTCGCGCCCTCCTCGTAGCGGTCGAGCCAATAATCGTAGGCGGGCTTTTCCGGCGCGCACGCGGCGGCGGTCTTCTTGTGGAAGTCGAAGATCTTCTCCAGGATCGGCTCGAAGCTCGCCCAATCGTTCGTCTCCTTCGCGCGGTGCCACACGTCGTCCGCCGCAACGAGCAGCTTTTGGTAGGCGACGTAGTCCTCCATCGGGATCTTTTGCAGCATGCGGATGTCCTTGAGCAAAAGCTCCACCTGACGCTGCTCGCGGCGGTCAAGCTGCGCGCGGTTCGCGTCGAGGAATTCGAGCAGTTCGACGGTCTCTGCGCCCGTGGAGAGGCGGTACGTCTCCCCGCCGAGCACGCCGAGCGTCTGCGCGCGGTTGTCGGCGACGCCTTTCGGCGCGCCCGTCACGCCGTCGTAGTAGATGAGGCTTTCGGCGTGATGATAGGCCGCGAGCTTCTGTTGCAGCGCGGCAAGCTTTTCCTTTGCTTCGTTCAGCGTCATCGCGTTTCCTCCTTACGCTTCGTCCGCATAGTCGCAAACGAGGAACATCGGCTTGACCGCCACGACCTCGTCGTACTCCTTCTGCGACACCGTCACACTCTTGTTGAGCGCGCGAAGCTCCGATTTCATCGTCTCGTATGCCTCGGATACGCTCTGCGCGCGGCCCTCGCGCACGACGCGGATCATGCGCTCAAGCACCGCGGGATGCGCGTACTGCGGCGGCACAGGGAAGTCCTTCTTGCCGCTCAGGTAGTCGCGGCAGTTCTCCACGGCGACCTCCCAATCGTGCTGCGCCGCTTTCTTGCTGTTCCAGCGGCTCGGCAGGACGCCGGTCGTGAACACGGCGAAGAAGATCACGCCGCCGCCCACGAGGAAATAGCCCGCGCCCGACGCGTGCCGCAGCAGGCCGTACACACCGTAGAGCGCGGCAAGAACGCCGAGCGCCGCGAGCAGCACGGCAACCGCCTGCGTGCTCGGCTTCAGCCGGTCGGCGACGCGCTTTTGCTTCGCCGCCGCGCTCAGCCCGTCGGCAAGGGCGGGGCGCTTTTCGAGGTACGCCTTCGCCTCGCGGAGTTTGGCCAGCGCCGTCTCCGCATCGGAGGAAAGGTTGCTGACAAAGCGCGACTGCTCCGCCGCCTCCGCCTCGGCAAGCTTGCGCTCCGCCGTTTCGCTGTGCGTCGGGATGCTCGGGTGCTCGCGCGCGATCAGGGCGAGCAGTTCGTCGAGCTGCTCCTCGCGCTTGAAATAGCTCTGCTTTTCGCTTCCGTCCTTGAGCTGCACGACCAGATACGCCATCGCGCCGAACATGCCCTCGCCGGTGAAGCCGCCCTTGCTCATTGCCACGCGCTTGAACACGCGCGCGATGTCGCCGTAGACCACGTAGCGGCAGCGCTCGAAGAAGCGGTCGCTCAGATAGAGTGCCTTTTTGCCCGCGCCGCAGGGGCCGACCTTGCGGCAGTCCTTTTTGTCCGCGGCGAGGGCGGCCGCGTCCAGCGCCGTCGTACCGGCGAGCGAGGGGGAAATGAACATAGTGCCAACTCCTTAAAGAAAAGGCGGGAGAAAAAGCTTCTCCCGCCTTTGCGTGTAATGTATGGGGATTACTTCGCAGCGACGGTGCTCTTGGCACCCTCGTTCTTCTTCGCTTTGCTCAGGAACAGGGCGAGCATCGCGACGGCGAAGACGATGCCGACGGGATAACCGACGGACGCGTTGTTCTTGAAGAACGGGATGAGGCCCATGCACTCGCCGGCCATCATGAAGTACGTCATGGAGACGGCGCTCATGAAGGTCGCAGGCACGGCGCAGACCCAATAGTTGCGCTTGTTCTGGCTCAGGTACATGGCGCCCGCCCACAGAACGATCATGGCGAGGGTCTGGTTGGACCAGGAGAAGTAACGCCAAATGACCTGATAGTCGATGAAGCCGAGCGTGTTGCCGAAGCCGAGGAAGGCGCCGATGCCGAGCACGGGGATGCAGAGGTACAGGCGGGTCTTCCAGTTGCCCATGTCGAGCTTGAACCAGTCGGCGAGCGTCAGACGCGCGGAGCGGAACGCGGTATCGCCGGAGGTGATCGGGCAGGCGATAACGCCGAGCATGGCGAGGATCGTGCCGACCTTGCCCATGGTCATGGTGCAGATCTCATAGACGGTGTTGGCGTTGCCGCCGCCCATCTCCGAAAGGGTGTTGACGCCGAGCAGGGTCACGCCGGCGGCGGCCCAAATCAGGGCGATGATGCCCTCGGCGACCATCGCGCCGTAGAACACGAAGTGGCCCTGATGCTCATTCTTGAGGCAGCGCGCCATCAGCGGGGACTGCGTGGCATGGAAGCCGGAGATCGCGCCGCAGGCGACGGTGATGAACATGAACGCCCAAATCGGGGTCTGCTTGGGGTGCATGTTGGTGAAGTTGTTCCAGATCTCGGGAACGGGCGTGCCGCTCGTGAGCGTGCCGAACATGACGCCGATGGCCATGATGATCAGGCACAGGCCGAACACGGGATAGATCTTGCCGATGACCTTATCGACGGAGATGAAGGTCGCGATGAAGTAGTAGGTGATGATGATCGCCAGCCAAAACACGGAGCTGGTGACGAGGCTGCCCTCCGCGGAACCGCTCTTGAGGAACAGGGTCTTGAGAAGGCCCGCGGGGCCGACGGCGAACACGGTGCCGACCATGATCAGCAGGATCACGGAGAACACGCGCATGACGTTCTTCATCG
>CAMVGI010000203.1 GCA_947166955.1 uncultured Clostridia bacterium
TTCACCGTCAGCCACGAAAGCTGCGGCAGATCGAGCAGCGCGCGGTTGCACAGCCTCCTCGCGTTGACCGAAAAGGCGAACGTCCCGCGGCGGACGCCGTTTTGCGCGAGCACGCGCAGGATCTCCTCCTCCGGCACCGTCTCGCTTCCCTCGACCTGAAAATCCCAGATAAAGCACGCGTTCACGAGCAGCGCGCCGCGGCGGCGCAGACGGCCGAGGAAAAACGGCATGCCCGCGACGCGTTCGATATGCGCCTGCGCGCCGATGTCGGCGCAGGCGGCCTTCAAGCGCCGCCAATCCTGCCGCCCGACGGAGAGCGCGATCTCGTTTTCACCGAGAAACGCGGGGTCGCGAAACGCGATGCCGCGCGCGGAGCAAACGTTGAGCACGCGCTCCGGAAACGCGCTTTTCGCGCGCACCCGCACGGTGCCGCCCAGCAAAGATACCAATTGTTCCAGCATCGCAAAAATCCTCTTTATCGGATAAACTCCACGCAGTCGATGCGCCCGCGGATGCGCACCTCGTCCGCTGTCATGCTCCGAAGCGCAAGCTCCGCGCCGCGCACGCGCACGACCAGCGTGCCCGCGGAAACGTCGATCTGTTCGCCGCAGTAGGAGAGGATGCCCTCGTGCCCCTCCAGAAAGAACTCGCGGTCGCCGAGCAGCTCGATGTGCGCAAGCCCCGCGACGAGGTCGGCGGGCAGGTCGAACAGCTCCGCCATGCGGGCGCGCCGCTCCTGTGATTTACCGTATTTATCCATCGTTACACCCCTTCGGACAACTATATGAAAAGGGCAGGCAAAACTTGCCTGTCCTTTCTCACGCGCGATGCGCATATCCTCCCTTGAGGTGGTCTTTTTGGAAACGGTCAAAAACGTTCTGCTCGGCGCGCTGCTCGCGCTCTTCGCCGCGGCGCTCCTGTGCTTCCCGTCCGAGGCGGCGGGCGCGGCGCGCGGCGCGCTCGCGCTGTGCTTCCGCTCCGTTCTGCCGTCGCTGTTCCCGTTTTTCGTCCTCTCGTCGCTGCTCGTCGCCCTCGGCGCGGCGGACGCCTTCGCCCGCGTGCTGCGTCCGGTGATGCGCCCGCTGTTCGGCCTCTCCGGCGCGGGAGCGCTCGCGCTCGCGCTCGGACTCGTCGGCGGCTATCCCGTCGGCGCGCGCACAACGGCGGAGCTGTACCGCGGCGGAGGCCTCAGCAAAAGCGAAGCGGAAACGCTGCTCGGTTTCTGCAACAACGCCGGCCCCGGCTTCATGCTCGGCGTCTGCGGCGCTTCGGCGCTGCAAAACGCCCGCGCGGGCGCGTATCTCTGTCTCGTCCACGCCGCCGCGGCGCTGCTCGCCGGCCCGCTGCTGTGCCGCGCGCCTCCGGCGCCGGCGCGCGGCTGCGCGCCGGAGCGTGTCCCGCCGCGCCCCGCGCGCGTCAAGAGAAACGTCCCGCGCTCCCGCGCCTCCGCCTTCACCGCGTCGGTGCGCGATTCGTTCGCGGCGGTGTGGAGCGTGTGCGGGTTCATCGTCATCTTCGCCGTGATTCTGCGGTTTTTGACGCTGCTCCTGCCCGCGGGTGCGGAGAACGCAACGTGGTATCCCCTGCCGCTCGGCGCGGTCGAGCTGACGAGCGGCGTGCTCGCGGTCGCGCCAGATCGCGGCGGTTTCGTGCTCTGCGCGGCGCTGCTCGGCTGGGGCGGAGCGAGCGTCCAAGCAGGCGCTATTTCCTCGGAAAAGCGCTGCAAGCGGCGCTGTCCGCGCCGCTTGCATGGTTGGTATCGGGGTTGCTTTACTGAATCAGCGCTGCCCCTTGTCGTAGGGGATGCCCTCCGCCTTGGGCGCGCGGGAGTTCTTCGAGGTGAACGCCAGCACGATCAGCGAGATGATATAGGGCAGCATGTTGTAAACGGAGCCCGGGAGGTTTAGCGCCGTAAGCGCCGGAAAACCGAAGTAGACGTTCGAGAGCGCGCGGAACAGTCCGAACAGCAGCGCCGCGAGCGCAATGCGCGTCGGCTTCCACTGTCCGAAGATCATGACCGCCAGCGAGAGGAAGCCGAAGCCGGCGACGCCGTTTTCGAACTTCCACAGCGACACGCCCGCGAGGATGTAGCAGATGCCGCCAAGGCCGCCGTAAACGCCGGAGATCAGCACGCCCGCCCAACGCATCTTATAGACGTTGATGCCGACGCTGTCCGCCGCCTGCGGATGCTCGCCGCACGCCATCAGGCGCAGGCCAAAGCGCGTCTTGTAGAGGACGACGTAGGCGACGACGAGCATCAAAACGGCGATGAGCATGAACCAATTGAACTCGAACGAGCCGATGCTCACGAGGAACTTCTTTTTCGCCTCGACGTACTCGATCTCGGAGGAGACGTTGTCCGGATTCGCGGCGGTGTTGATCGCCTTGACGAACACGGTCGACGCGGCGACGCCGAGCATGTTGAGCGCGGTGCCGACGATGGTCTGGTCCGCCTTGAAGTTGATGCACGCGACGCCGAGCAGCGCCGAGTAGGCGACGCCGAACACGATCGCGCCGAGCAGCACGAGCAATATGGTGGGGACCGCAGCGAGCGTGCCCGGGAACGCGCGCATCACGAGCGCGCCGCCGAGCGCGCCGATGACCATGATGCCCTCAAGGCCGAGGTTGATGACGCCGGAGTGCTCCGCGAAGCAGCCGCCGAGCGCGACCAGGATAAGAACCGAGGCGAAAATGAGCGTGTATTGCACCAAAAGCAGCATTACTTGTCGCCTCCTTTCTCACCGGACGGCCGTGCCGCCTGCTCCTTCTCCTTCTGGATCGCTTTTTCCTCGCGCCGCGCGATGCTCGCGTTCATCGCATACTTAATGAACAGCACGAAGCCGCAGAGGTAGATAATGAGCGAGGAAATGAGGTCGGAGATCTGCGAGGAGTACATGGTCTTGTCCACGTACGCGCCGCCGACGGTGATGTGCTGGATGAAGTAGGACGCGAAAATCGTACCGATGGGGTTCAATCCGCCGAGGAACGCCGCCGCGATGCCGTTGAAGCCCATGCCGGGCACGGCGGAGGCGGTGACGAGCCACTGCTCATAGTCCGTGAGGTAGAGGAACGCGCCGCCGAGCGCCGCGAGGCCGCCCGCGATGACCAGCGTGAGGATGATGTTGCGCTTTTCCGCCATGCCGGCGTACTTCGCCGCGTTCTTGTTGTTGCCCGTCGCGCGCAGCTCGTAGCCGAGCTTCGTCTTGTCGAGCAGGATCATGATGGCAACGGCAAAGAGAATCGCGAGCGGGATGGCGATGGTCACGTTGGTATTGTTGTTAAAGAACTTTTCCAGCCCCATCGTCGGCAAAATCGCCTGCGGCGCCTCCGCCTTGAGGTGGAGCGTGTAGGGGCTGGTGCTCTCCTTGACTTTGGCGAGCAGCATGTTGGTCGCGTAGAGGCCGATCCAGTTGAGCATGATGCCCGAAATGACCTCGTTGACGTTGCAGTATGCCTTCAAAAGTCCGACGAGCGCGCCGTAGACGCCGCCGACCGCGAGGGCGAACAGCAGGCAGGCGAACCAGCCCCAATGCAGGGCGAGCGCACCGTAAAGGCAGGCGCAGGAGCCGACGACGTACTGGCCCGCCGCGCCGATGTTAAAGAGGCCCACCTTGTAGGCGAACAGCACGCTCAGCGCGCACATCAGCAGCGGCGCCGTCTTGACGAGCGTGTTGCCGAAGTTCTTGACCTGAAGGTTCGCGCGGGAGTAGTTCCAGAAGTTCTTGATGACCGCGAGGATCGCCTCGCCCGCGCCGGCGGGGTTGATGAACAGCAGCACGACGTAGCCGAGCAGCAATCCCAGCACGATGCACAGCAGCGACGCGATCAGCGACTGGACGGCGTTGTTCTTGAGAAGATTGTTCTTCATGCCCTCACCTCGTCTCTCTTCGCCCCGGCCATATA
>CAMVGI010000204.1 GCA_947166955.1 uncultured Clostridia bacterium
CTCGTTGACGATTTCGTGAAAACTGCGCCCGAAGATATTCGACTGCCAAATCTTTGAGGTGTCCCCTTCGAACTCCTGCAGCAGATAGTTGACCATGTCCTCGGACTGCTTTTCGTTGCCGACGATGGGCGAAACGGTCGTTTCGATGTCCGCGCGGATCATATGGATGCTCGGCGCGCTTGCCTTGAGCCGGACGCCGTAGCGTCCTCCCTGCTTCATGATCTCCGGCTCGGCAAGGTCTAGTTCGTCGACGCTCGGCACCACGATGCCGTAACCCGTTTCCCGCGCGTCCTTGACCGCCTGCGCCACCTTGTCGTACTCGCTTTTGACGGAGGATAGCTGCGTGAGGAGCGACAAAAGGTCGCCGTCGTCGTGGATGGGAAAGCCGGACTGCTCGCTGAGCGTCTGATAGAACAGCTCGCGCGGAAGCTGGAGTTCTGCTTCGGCAACGCCCGTTCCGAGCTGGATGGCGTTGATCTTCGCCTCGCTGATGCCCTCAAAATCGCCCATTTCCCTGACTGCCTGCGCCACCTCGCGGATGTGACGCAGCTCCCGCGCGCTGTCCCGGATCGTACGGTAAAGCCCGCACTTGATGGGATGCTCGTCGTCCAGCGCAGAAACCCAGGACGGGATGCGGATGTCAAGTTCCGTCAGCGGGAATTCGTAGAGGATCGCCTTGAGGATCTCTTCCACCGCGGCGTCGTCCAGCGTCAGGCAGTTGACGGGCAGGCAGCTCACGCCGTAGGTTTGCGCGATGTCGTCCGCCATGGCGCGCACGCGCTCCGAGTCGGGGTCGGCGGAGTTGAGCAGCACCAAAAACGGCTTTCCGATGGCCTGCAGCTCGCGGATCACGCGGCCCTCCGCCTCAACGTAGGCTTCGCGCGGAATATCGGTGATGCTGCCGTCGGTGGTCACGACGACGCCGATGGTGGAATGCTCGCGGATCACACGCGTCGTGCCGAGTTCCGCCGCCTCCGACATCGGCACCTCACGTTCCAGCCATGGCGTGGAGACCATACGCGGCGCGTCGCCGTCCGTATCGCCGGAGGCGCCCGGAATCATGTAGCCCACGCAGTCGATCAGCCGCACCGAGCAGCTCGCGCCGTCGCCGAGCGCGATATCGACCGCTTCCTCCGGCACAAACTTCGGCTCCGCTGTCATCACCATGCGGCCGGAACCGCTCTGCGGCAGTTCGTCCTTCGCCCGCTCACGGCGGTAGACGTTGTCGATATTCGGAATGACCTGCGTTTCCATGAAACGCTTGATAAACGTCGATTTTCCCGCGCGCACGGGACCGACGACCCCGATGTAAATATCGCCCGAGGTCCGCGTGGAAATGTCCTGATAGATTTGCGTATTCTGATTCATAGCCTTTTCCTCCTGTACCGCATCAGCGCTTGCGCGGGATGAGCAGCATCTGTCCGACTTCTGCGGCAGCGCTGCCGGAAAGCTCGTTTGCCGAGAGGATCTCACCAATGGTCGTGCGATACTGCTTGGCAACGTCCCACAGGGTCTCCCCGTCCTTCAGCGCCCGCAAAACCAGCGACGGCGCGGACACACCGCCGGCAGCCTCCGGCTGCTCGCCCGCGCTCAGCTCCGTGAGGCACGCGCAGGACGCGGTTTCATTGGAAACGACCGTGAAATCCACGGGGAAACGCAACTCGATCCCGTTTGCGTTGATGTTTGCCGAAATGTCTCCGGTACAGACGGTTCCCACCTGAACGTCGCCGCTCATCGCAGATTCCGCCGTGATCTCGATACGGCGCGACACGGCGCGCGGCGCGTCCGAATCGTCCAAATACAGTACGGAAACGGCAGCCGTGGTATAGAGCACGGCTTTTTCCCCGTCCTGACGGACGCCGACGCTCCCGCAGCAAACGTCCGTTGTCAGAACGCATTTGACCTCGGTGCCGGTATCAAGCTGTTCGCGCACGCTCTGCGTAACGGTCAGCGTTTCCGGCTCATGCCACAATTCGATGCGCTCCGTCTGCGCGTTCAGATCGTACGCGGTACTATAGAGGTCGGTGATGCATTGGATCGTCTCCGTGCCGCGCAGTACGACAAACGCGTTCATAAAGAGCTTGACGCTCACCGTACGTCCTGCGCCGCTTTCGCCCTCCGCGCCCGTATGTATCTCGCAGCCCGTCAGGTTCAGCGTCGCTTCGGCGGAAACGTCTCCGCCCTCCTCGCCCGCTACGCCGTCCAAAAGCTGGGAAAACGGCAGCTCCTCCGCGTAGCTGCAAAGCGAACCGTCCTCTGCGGTATACAAAAGCGACACGCAGGCAACGCCCTTGACGACGGCCTTGCTGCCGATGCTTTTCGCCTCCGTTACGCGCGGCTTCACGCGGGTGCAGAGCAGCTCTCGCACGGCTTCGCGGCCACCCGGGATCGTCAGTTCGTCGGCAAAGACGAAATCTTTCTCTCCGATGGCGCGGATCAGCGTAACCTCGTGCTTTTCGCTGAGCGTTTCGACGGCGTACTTTTCCCGTTCCGAAATCTCCGAGCAAACGGATAGCGTCTCGCGGCAGTAGGGTACGATGCGCCACTCGACGTCGAGACGCGTAAAGAGCTTGCGCGGATTGAGAAGCCGCGCCTCCACGCCGCAGGCACGACCCACCGCGGACGCCTTTTCGCATCCGTCGGGCAGGCGCTCGCTCTGCTCAAACGGAATGCTGTATTCCAGCGAGCGCAGCCCCTGCGTTCCCTCTGCCAGAAACAGCAGCGTCAGCCGGATCGTTCCTTCCAGATTCAGCCTGCCCTCCGAAACCGTTTGGCTGCGCAGCAGCAGGCAGGCGCTTACGTCGATGATGCGCGCAACGTCGGGAATATAGTCCGGTACGATGGTTTCCGCGCTCTCCTCGCGGGTCGAGATCAGCGGCGTACCGGGGCGGTAGCACTCGAATCGCTCCTTTTTCAGTTCCAATTCCATGGTACTCGTCTCCTTTGGCATCGTGTTGCTCCACTCTATGCCAAGGAGGACAAATATATGCTACTAAGGTTCCTCCCGAATCCCGAACAGGCGACGCAGGATCCCGCCGAGCGCTTTCGGAGACTTCCAAACGACGATCTTCACTCCCTCACCTCCCTCACCGCTTATTTAAAAGGCCGATACCGCAGAATATGAGGAGCGCCGCGATCAGCAGCATCAAAAAGCCGACCGGAAAGACGGCGACGATCACGATCGCCGCGCCCATCGCCAGCGCGCACAGACCGATCAGTTTCCATTTTTCGCAGCACATACCGCTCCTCCTCTCCTGCCGCTATGGTCATTCCATTATATTGACTGCCGCGTGAGGAGGTGAAAAAGAAGAAGGCGAAGCGCAAGGCTTCGCCTTCTTCTCAGGTATTCCATTCCTTTAAGTCTTTCAATTCCTCATGGAGCCGCAGATAGCTCTCGTGCCGGCCCTTGACGATCGCTCCGCCGCGCACCGCCTCCAGCACCGCGCAGCCCTTCTCCTTGGTGTGGCTGCACCCCGCGAAGCGGCAGCCGCCTAAGTACGGCGCAAAGTCCGGAAACGCCTCCGGCAGATGCTGCTTGAGTTCCAGGCTCAGGCCCTCTGCGTCGAAGGAGGAAAAGCCGGGCGTGTCGATGATCTCCGAGCCGTCTGACAGCCGGTACAACTCAACATGGCGTGTCGTGTGCCTGCCGCGCCCGAGCGCCTTGCTCACCTCGCCGACCTGCAAATGATAGTTCGGATCGAGCGCATTGAGGATGCTCGACTTCCCCACACCGGAATTCCCTGTAAAGGCTGATAGCTTTCCAACCGTTGCCGCGCGCAGGGTTTCCATGCCATCGCCCGTTTCCGCGCTCACGCGGACCGCCGGATAGCCGGCACGGGCATAGTACTCATAGAGATCCTCGCCGGAAGCAAGGTCGCATTTGTTGATGC
>CAMVGI010000205.1 GCA_947166955.1 uncultured Clostridia bacterium
GACGGAGGACGAGCACGCCATGATGCTCGCAAACCTGCTCTTCGGCGGCTACAGCAACTCCAAGCTCTTTTTGAACGTGCGGGAAAAGCTGTCGCTGTGCTACTACGCCTCCTCCGCCTATCACCGCTCCAAGGGTCTTGTTACCGTTTCCTCTGGCGTGGAGTTTTCGGACTATCAGCGCGCGCACGACGAGATCCTCGCCCAGCTGCGCGACGTCCGGCTCGGCGACTTCGAGCCGTGGGAGCTGGAGAGCGCAAAGAGCGTGCTGCTCAGCGCCATCCGCTCGCGTGAGGATTCCGGCGCGCGCATGGAGGAAAACACGCTCGGTCAGGCGGCGACCGGCATCTGGGAGACCGAGGAAATGCAGATCGACGCGCTCTCCGCCGTCACGCCGGAGCGCGTCGCCGCCGCGGCGGGGAGCATGACGCTCGACACCGTTTATTTTCTCAAGGGCAAGGAGGCTGCCGCCGATGAATAAGGCCGAATATCCGCGCATCGGGGAGACGGTATACTCCGAAACGCTTGAAAACGGGCTGCGCGTCGCGGTCGTGCCGAAGCCCGGCTATCGCAAGCGCTACGCCTTTTTTGCCACGCGCTACGGCGGCATGGACATGCGCTTCAAGCTCGGCGATACGTGGCACGACACGCCCGCCGGCATCGCGCACTATTTGGAGCACAAGATGTTTGACACCGCGGAGGGCGACGCGATGCAGGCGCTCACGCAGAACGGCGCCGACCCCAACGCCTTTACCGCCAACTCGATGACCGCGTACTACTTCGACTGCACCGAGCACTTCGAGGAAAACCTCCGCATCCTGCTCTCGTTCGTCTCCGTGCCGTATTTCACGCAGGCGAGCGTGGACAAGGAGCGCGGCATCATCTCGCAGGAGATCCGCATGACCGAGGACACGCCCGATTGGCGCGTCTATAAGAACCTGCTCGGCTGTCTGTACCGCGTAAGCCCCGTGCGCGTTCCCATCGCCGGCACGGTGGAGAGCATAAAGGAGATCACGCCCGAAACGCTCTACGCCTGCCACAAGGCGTTCTACGCGCCGTCGAACATGCTGCTGTGCGTGGTGGGCGACGTGGACGCGGACGCGGTCGCGGCGCTTGCGCTCGAGGTGCTGCCGACAGAGCGCGGCGAGGTCATCGAGCGCGACTACGGCGCGGCGGAGGACGCGGACGTTTTTCAGAAATCGGTCACGTTTCCGATGGAGATCGCCACGCCGCAGTTTCTCGTCGGCTTCAAGTGTCCGGACGCGGGCGGCGGCGACGCACTGCTGCGCCAGAGCCTGATCGGCTCGATGGCGGTCGACGTTCTGCTCGGCGATTCGTCGCGGCTCTATATGCGCCTTTATGACGAAGGGCTGATCAACGGCAGCTTCGGCGGCGATTTCGACCAGCTCCCGGGACTTTCCTACTTCTACGCCGGCGGCGAGTGCAAGGAGCCGGAAACCGTCGCGCAGGCCATTATGGACGAGGCGGCGCGTCTCGCGCGCGAGGGCGTCGACGAGGCGTTCTATCGGCAGATCCGCCGTGCGAGCTTCGGCGCGTCGCTGCGCGCGCTCAATTCCTTTGAAAACATCGCCGTCGGCATGGCGGACGGCTGCTTCCGCGGCTTCGACCCCTACCGTTTCCCCGAGGTCTACGACTCGATCGGCAAGGCGGACGTGGAGGACTTCCTGCGCGAAAACATTGTGGAAGAAAAGCGCGCCATGTCGCTGCTCGTTCCGAACAGCGTGTAAAAACGGCGCACGGAGGATTATACATGGTCCAAAATCTGAAGGATATTATTCCGAATACCTCGCCGATCTCGTTCCCCGGACTGTTCGGCGATTGGCAGTTCACGGCAAGCGCCAAGCTGCTCGACGTCGGCAACGGGATCTATTGGTACGGCGCGCTCATCGCGCTGGGACTGCTGTTGGGGCTTTGGTTCTGCATGAAGCAGTCCTCCCGCTTCGGTCTCACCGAGGACAACGTCATGGACACGGTGCTTTGGGGTATGCCGTTCGGCATTCTCGGCGCACGGCTTTACTACGTCGTCTTCTACCTCGACCTCTACCGCAACGCCGACGGCTCGCTCGACTTCGCCGGAATGGCGCGCATCTGGGACGGCGGACTCGCGATCTACGGCGGGATCATCGTCGGATTCTTCGTCGGCTGGCTCGTCAGCCGTACCAAGAAGTTCTCCTACCTCGCGATGATGGACGACATCGTGATGGGCGTTTTGATCGGGCAAAGCATCGGCCGCTGGGGCAACTTCATGAACCGCGAGGCGTTCGGCGCCGAGACCTCGGCGCCGTGGCGCATGCGATTGTGGGCGTACGACGGCACGGCGTACGACGTGCATCCGACGTTCTTCTACGAAAGCCTGTGGAACGCGGTCGGTTTTCTGCTCCTCTGGCGCGTCGTTTCCCCACGCCGCCGCTTCGACGGGGAAAACATGCTTTGTTACCTGCTGTGGTACGGCCTCGGCCGCATCTGGATCGAGGGTCTGCGCGCGGACAGCCTGTACCTCTTCGACCTCACGCTTTTCGGCGCGCCCGTGCGCGTGTCGCAGGCGCTCTCCGCCGTGCTGGTCGTCGTTTCGGTGATGCTCTTGATCCGGGGGCTGCGGAAGTCTCCGCAACAATCCACGTAAGCGCAAGCGGGAAGAGAATGCCGTGCCATTCGATTTCGGGACGCCCACGCAGCAATTTCATATGCGTAAAAACGACCGGTGAAGGCAACAAGCCTCCACCGATCATTTTTCTCTTTTGGGGAAGTCTGAAACCGTGTTTTCTCTTTCGCGAAAGAAAGAGAAAAGGCGGTTTCAGGAAGCGCTTCCTTTTTTCTTTCCGATGTTGTCGATCACGCAGTAATACACCGGCGTAAATAACAGCGTAACGATCGTGGAAATGAGCATGCCGGAGACCATCGTTACGCCCATGTCGCTCATCATCTCGTTGGACTGTCCGATGCCGAGCGCAAGCGGCATGATGGCGAGGATGGTCGTGAGCGTCGTCATCAGCACGGGACGGATACGCAGCGGGCAGGCATTGAGAATGGCGGTCGTGCGGTCCTCGCCGCGGTCGCGGCGCTGCTTGATGTAGTCGATGAGGATGATGGACGCGTTGACGACCGTACCCGCCAGCATGATGAGCGCCACCATCGAGATCATCGAGAGGTCGCGGCCCGTGAGCGGCAGTGCGAACAGCGCGCCGGAGAACGCCGCCGGCAGGATCGTCATGACGATGACCGGCATGATGAAGGACTCGAACTGCGAGGCAAGCACGAAGTACACCAGCCCCATCGCCACGAGCAGCGCCAGGATCAGGTCGTGGAAGTTCTCGCTCATCTCCTCGGAGCTGCCCCCGATGCTCGCCTCGTAGCCGTTGGGCAGCGTGTAGCCGTCAAGGATCTCCTGGATCTGCTCCGAGATCGCGTTCGCGTCGCCGCTGAGGCTTGAGCCCGTGATCGTGACGGCGCGCGACTGGTTGGAGCGAGAGATCGTCGCCGGAGCAAGGTCCAGCTCGACGTTCGCCACGGCGCGAAGCGGCACCGTGCCGCCGTAGGGCGTCTGCACCGGCGCCGAGCGCAGCACGTCGATACTGGTGGACGCCGCGCCGTCGCCGCGCACGACCACGCTGATCTCCTTGTTGTCAATGTTCACGTGTGTCGCGGTCGCGCCGGTCAGCTCCGCGCGCACCGCCTGGGCGACCTGTGCGGCGGTGAGGCCGTACTGCGCCGCCCCCTCGCGGTTCATCGTGATCTTGACCTGCGGGACGTTGTCGCTCACCGTGGATTTGACGTCGACCGCGTCCGGCAGCGCCGCGATCATCTTCATCAGGTCGTTCGCGATCATCGTGATCGTATCGTAATCGGTGC
>CAMVGI010000206.1 GCA_947166955.1 uncultured Clostridia bacterium
AGGACGCGATCATCGGAAGGGACAAGGACGGCGCGCTCAACGAGAACTACTGCAAGTGGTGCTATGCCGACGGGACGTATACCTACAGCAACATGGACGACCTGATCGAGGTCTGCGTCAAGCACATGACGGGGGAGGGCTTCACCGAGGAGCAGGCGCGCGCGTACATGAAGGAGAAGCTGCCCACGCTGGATTACTGGAAGCGGTACGAAGAGCTGAGCGACGACGGGCAGTTCGAGGCGTTCAAGAAGCAGCTGATCGGGGAGATCAACGACCTGCACATCGAGGGTATGCCAAAGCTTGAAAAGCTCAACGCCCTTGTCGGTAGCTATGTGAATCTCGCGTATCGGCTCCCGAGCGGCGCGTCCGCGAAGTTTCTGAACGACCAGACGACCTATCTCGGCAACGAGCTTCCGTCGGAATTCGGCGGGGACAGATGCTTCGGTGTGCTGGCGAATATGGAGTTCATCCTGATCTGCACCTATGGCGAGGGCGGCGCCGATCCCGAGCTTGTTCTCTACAAGAAGCGATGACCGCCGACGTTTTTCCCTTGCGCTCGCGGGAAAACTGTGCTACACTAGACTTTGCCGAACGGCACGGAAAGGCGGCGGGAGCATGGCGGAAAACAAAAAACGGAAAACCGAACAGGACAAGGAGCTTGACTGCGACGCGGTGCTCGCCGATCTCGACCGGCAGGCGCGCGACAAGGAGCTGGAGGCGCTGGCGAACCTGACGCTGCTGCAAAGCGGCTTCGACCCGCAGGCGCTTTCACCCGAGGAGCAGGAGCGGCGCGATTTGGACGAAAGACTCAAAAAGATCATCGGCGATCTCACGCAGGATTGACGCTATGACGCATAAAAAGGGAAGGGCTGCGGCGCAGCCCTTCCCTTTTCGCGTTTTTTGTCATTCGATGGGGATCTTGATCTTCACGTCGCTCGTGGGATACGCGGCGCAGGCGTGGACGTAGCCGAAATCCTTGTCGGCGGCGCGGCGGCCGTCGCCCTCGGGGCAGACGTAGACGCTGCCGGAGAGCACCTTCGTGCGGCAGAAGCCGCATTCGCCGCTGCGGCAGCCCGTCTCGATGCGGATGCCTGCGCGTTCGAGCGCGACGACGAGGCTTTCCGTCGCCCTGGCGGGGATGACGTCCTCGTGGATGCCGCGCACGACGGTGAGCTGGAACGTCTTGTCCCTGACCTCCTGCGGATAGCCCTCGAACGCCGTGATGTCCTTTGCCTGCCCGAACACCTCAAAGCGCACGCGGCGCTGCGGGATGTTAAGCTTTTTAAGCTCCTCGCGCAGGAACTTGTACATCACCTGCGGGCCGCAGATAAAGTAGGTCGTGTCCGGCGCGGAGTACTTCCTGATCAGCTCCGCGGTCAAAAAGCCGCGCTCACCCTGCCAATCGGGTTCGTCGCCGGAGAGGACGTGGACGATGCGCAGCTTGTCGCTTTGCAGCTGGTCCAGCTCGTCGCGCAGCGCGATGTCGTCGCTCGTTACCGAGCCGAAAAGGATGGTGAGATCCATGTCGAGCGTGCCGTGCGCGATCTCGCGCGCCATGGAGGCGAACGGCGTGATGCCGACGCCGCCGGCGAGCGCGACGACGCGCTTCGCGTCGCGCAGAGGCTCGTAATAGAACTGCCCGCAGCCGATCATGCCGCGGAACTTGTCGCCGACCTTCACCTTGTCGTTGATATAGTCGCAGATGAAGCCGTCGCCCTTGGAGCGGCGGACACTGATCTCGACGAAGGCGTGTTCCGCGAGCCGCGCCTGATACGGGGCGGAGGAAATGGAGTACGGGCGCGAAACGAGGCTCTCGCCGATGGGGAAGTCGAGCACCATGAACTGACCCGCGTAGAACGGGGGCAGCTTTTGACCGTCCTGCCGCTCAAAGCGCACGGTGGTCGTGGTTTTGCTCGTGGGACGCACGTTGGTCACGACGAGGTCGAGCTTGCCGGGGTGCCACGTGCGCGCGACCTCGCCGATGGGGTCGTCCTTCACGGGCACGGGGGAGGCGTTCTGGAACGCCGCAATGCGCGCCTTGGTGACGCGGGAGGCGCCGCCGACGTCCTTGAAAAAGCCTTTGACCTTCATTTCTTCGCCTCCTTTGCCTGCGCCTTTTCCGCCGCCGCGGCCTCTTTTTCCATCGTGTCGAGCACGTTCTTCGCCGCCTTGCGTCCGTTGGTCACGGCGGGGCCCATGCCGTCGCCGCTGATCTGGTGCGCGCCGGAGAACTCAAGGTGGTCGATGAAATGCTCCGCGTCCGCGGTTTGAAGCCTCGCGATGATGTGGTCCTCCATCGTGTGGGCGTAGCCGTAGATGCAGCCGTTCCACGCGCCGGTGTAGTGCGCGACGGTCATCGGCGTCTCGATGACGCACTCAAGCACGTGGTCGAGAAGGTTGACGCCCAGGTACTTGCTCATGTAGTCGATCAGCTGGCGCGCGACCTCGTGCTTGATGTTGTCGTAGTCGTCGGCGGAAACGGTCTTCCAGCCGTCCACGCGCGGCAGCGTCGTGATGGAGTACGAGCAGGTGCCTGCGGGCGTCGCGTCCGGATTGGCGAGGTTGTGGCAGATGCAGGTGATGTAGCGGTACGGCCCCAGACCCTTGAGTTCCTCGTAGCAGGCGTCGGTATCCATCGTGTTGCCGCGGAAGACGCTGTAATCCTTGATGCCGAGTTCCTCGGCGCTCTTGTCGAGAATGAGGATGACCGAAAACGCCGTGAGCGAGAGGCGGCGGCCGTTGACCATCTTGATCGCGCCCGCGGGCACGGCGTCCGCCGGTTCGATCATATGCGTGTAGACGCTGTTGGGGTACGCGGACGAGATCACGTAGTCCGCGTGGATCTCGTCGCCGCGCGCGGTACGCACGCCGCAGGCCTTTCCGTCCTTGACGAGTATCTTGTCCACGTGCTGGCGGTATTCGATCTGCACGCCGAGCGCTTCTGCGCGCTCCGCCATCTTGAGCGACATCTCGTGCGAGAACTTGTGCGGAATGTACGAGCCGTAGCCGACGTAGTCCGCCATCAGGACGGAGTAGATGGTGAACGGCAGCTCGCGGAAGCCGGTGCCGACGTAGATCCAATACGGCGCGAGCAGGTCGAGCGCCTGCTGCGGCAGGCCGAAGGTGTCCAGCACCTCCTGCGTGGAATAGCCCGCGGTCTTGACAAACGCCTCGTGATGCTTGAGCATCTGCGCTTTCGACACCGGATGGATGGAAAGCTCGTTGACGCTGTCGAACACCGTGGTGCACAGATCGAGCACCGCGAGTACCTTGTCGTAGGTGCCGGGGACGACGGCGTCGATCTCTTCGGCAAAGGTCTCAAGTCCCGGATGGAGCGTCACCTCAAGCCCGGGAAGGGAGGCGTGGTAGCACTCGGGCACCTTGAGCCAGTCGATGTCCACGCCCATGTCGTCGAAGAATTTGCCGACCTTGAGCCGGTTGTCCTTTTCGCCGATGGACATCATCTCGTGCAGCGCCGCCTCAATCTCGATGCCGCCGCGCACGAAGCTTGTGGCGATGCCGCCGGGCAGGTTGTGGCGCTCCAGCACGAGGACGTCCTTGCCCTTGTCGGCAAGCATCAGCGCCGCGGACAGTCCCGCCAGCGCGCCGCCGATGACAATGACGTCGTAGTGGTCCTTGTAAAATTTCATAACGATATCCTTTCCTTCAAAAACGGGGCGCGCGCGCCCCGTTTTTGATAAAAGCTCATTTAGAAGAAGCGCTCCACGAGCTCGCGGCTGTACTCCGCGGTCTCGTCCATGTCGCCGAAGCTCATGACCTCGCCGGCGTAGAACGTGTCGTACTTGTCCTGCATCGCCTCGACCTTGTCGTACCAGCCGGCGGCGTAGTCCTCGGAGAAGAC
>CAMVGI010000207.1 GCA_947166955.1 uncultured Clostridia bacterium
CAGATGGTCGCCGAGCTGGCTGTTGCGGACCGGTTCGGCGGCAAGACATAGGTCGGCGCACGCCTGATCGAGTGCCACCGGGTCAAAGGACGCGAGCATGCCGATGTTCGGCAAGATCGGCGCGTCATTTTCGCCGTGGCAGTCGCAGTTGGGCGAGACATCCATAATGAGGCTGATGTGGAACGACGGCTTGTCGTTCAGGATCGCCGCCGTGTACTCCGCCATCTTGCAGCACAGGGATTCCAGCGCCGAGTCCTGCGTGGCGTGGATGGCGTCGAACGTGCACGCGCCGATGCAGCGGCCGCAGCCCTTGCAGAGCGCCTGGTCGATCACCGCCTTGCCGCTGTCGTACGAGATCGCGTCCGAACCGCACTCCTTCGCACATTTTCGGCAGGTGCGGCAAAGCGCCGGATCCACGGCAGGCTTTCCGTCGTTATGCTGCTGCATCTTTCCCGCGCGGCTGCCGCCGCCCATGCCGACGTTTTTGATCGCACCGCCGAAGCCGGTCATCTCATGCCCCTTGAAGTGCGAAAGCGAAACGATGACGTCCGCGTCGTAGAGCGCGCGGCCGATCTGCGCCTCCTTGCAGTATTCGCCGTTCGGAACGGGGACGCTCACCTCATCGGTGCCCTTGAGGCCATCCGCGATAATGACGTAGCAGCCCGTCGTCACGCTGTTGAAGCCGTTGACCTCGGCGTTGTAGAGGTGGTCGACCGCGTTTTTGCGGCTGCCGGGATAGAGCGTGTTGCAATCCGTCAGAAAAGGCTTGCCGCCCAGCTCGCGAATGACGTCCGCCACCGCTTTAACGTAGTTGGGTCTCAGATAGGAAAAGTTGCCCAACTCTCCGAAATGCATCTTGATCGCAACGAATTTCCCCGTGAAATCAATGTCTCCGATCCCTGCCGCTCGGCAGAGCTTTTGCAGCTTCGCGCCCTGGCTCACGCCGACCTGCGTGCGAAAATCGGTGTAATAGACCTTCGATTTTTCCATATTGCGCCGCCTTTCAAATCATATTTCGTCGTTCCCTTATATCCGCCGGCTATGATTTCCCCAGATTGTACACCGTCCGGCGGTCGTGGGCTTCATAGTACGCTTTCTTGTCCGCGTACATGCGGTGGTCAATGTCGCTCAAAAAGTCGGAAATATCATCCTTGCGCACGTCGAATATGCTTCCGCCGACGGCGGCGGAAAGCCGGTAGGGCTTCCCTGACGTCTCGTTGTAGGCGTCGATACCGGCGAGGATGCGCGCCTTGTACTCCTCGACGATCCCTTCCCGCGGGTGCTCCAGCAGCACCACAAACTCGTCGCCCGCGAAGCGCACGACCGCGCCCTCTGAGTGGACCGTGTCCTTGAGAATCTTGGCAACCGCGAGCAGCGCGGCGTCGCCCTCGGCATGTGAAAAGCGGTCGTTGATCTCCTTGAATCCGTTCATGTCGAGCATCAGCGCCGCAAAGCTGCCGCGGCGGTTCCTTTGCAGCTGATCTTTGAGCGCATCCAGATAGTAGCGGTTGTAAACGCCGGTCAGCTTGTCCAGGAAAATGCTCTCCTGCTGCAGGCACAAAATCAGCCCGCAGATGGAGATTCCCACGGATGCCCACAGCAGCGAGATACCGTAGGCAAAGCTCTGGATGAACATGGCGATCACAAGCGGGGCAAGGAAAAGCCACGCGGGGAAAAAGCGCAGCAGCCTTCCCCTGAGGCGCGCCTGCAGATAGATCAAAAGCCCGTACAGGATCAGGATGCACTCCACGGCGATATATACCCAGTAGCAGCCCCGGCGGCTGTAGCAGTTGTTCTCGTCCATCAAAAAGACGATGGGCGTAAAGAAGTTGATGACCAGCAGCAACGCCTCAACGGTGCTCAGCGCAATGATCATCTTCCGATGCCAGGAGGGCAGTTCCTCATGGATCTGCCGGACTATGATCGTGATGAAGGCGGGACCGATCACGATGTTGACGGAATAGAGCAGGGTATTGCAGAGATAGCCCAACACTCGGAACTGCATTCCCGGACGGCCGTCAACTATCCAGCCCACGGCGTCGACGGTACAGCCGATAATCGTCGTAACGATCATGATAAGCAGGATGCGGCTCTGGGAGCGTCTGGTCGGTATCCGCCATCCGCCGCCGAGCAGCAGCACGATCATCAGTATCGTCCCGAGGAGGTCTGTGGCATAGGGGGACAGATAAGCCGCCATATTCATCACGCTCCCTCCCTCTCGACGCGTTGTCGCAATTTTCCATGCATATCTCCATTTTAAAGTATTATAACACATTTTTGCTTGTGAGGCAAGATGCGCCTCAATCCCAGCAAAATTGTTTGCGTTCCAGGGGAAAAAGATCATCGTGTTCCGCCTGTTTGCCCTGTTCCCGGTGCTTTATGAAGCAGCCTCCATCGTGCTCCGTCTGCTTGCGGCGCGGCACATAATCCGCATTCCCATGGTCGTTTTCCCACTGCTGACCATGAAGCCGCCGCTGACCTTTTTGGTATTTTTGGCGCTGGCGGCCTTCGTCAAGATTCGCGAGAAACGCTTTTGCCAACAAGGCAGAACGACGCAAGCATTTTGTTGGAACTGAACGCGTTGGGCATTGGCGGTTCTATTTCGCTTTTGTTCGTCGCGCCGATCGTCCTTCTGTTTTCCTACACGCGCAAACATCAGAACAAGGGCTTTGATCGGTTGGTACCCATCGATCGTTGTCAATTTCTACGGAGAAATGAAAAAAGTCGAGCCGGAGGAATCGGACGAATAGCGTCCGCCTTTCGCGCCGCACACAACAGGTGAAGCCAGAGGGGCAGCGGCCCCTCTGGCTTCCTTTGGCACTTTGGGTATTGCTGTGGTTTACTTATTGCTGTTCGAGGGCAGGACCTCCGCGATGGCGGCGGCAAAGCCCGTGATCGGCATGGTCTGGAGGATAACGCGGCCCGGGCCGGTGATAACGGTGTTGAAGAATCCCTCGCCGCCGAACAGCGCGTTCTTAACGCCCTTGACCGACTGCACATCCATCTGGCAGGTGGCTTCCATCATGGCGACGCTGCCCGTCTGGACGATCATCTGCTGCCCCGGCTCCAGCGTGTACTCGACGGCGCTGCCGTCGATCTCAAGGAAGGCCGTGCCCTGTCCGGAGAGCTTCTGCATGACGAAGCCTTCGCCGCCGAAGATGCCGGCGCCGGCCTTTTTCTGGAAGAAAACCGAAAGCTCAACGCCCGGCTCGGCGGCCAGGAAGGCGCGCTTCTGAATGACAATGGAGGAGTTGGGGCCGATCTCGACGGCGCGGATGGAGCCGGGGAAGCTGGACGCAAAGGCGATCATGCCGTCGCCGTTCGCCGTATAGCGGTTCTGGAACATGGTCTCGCCGGAGAACATTCTGCCGAGCATCTTGCCGACGCCGCCGCCGGTGGTTTCCATCTGCATGTTCGGGGACATCCAGCTCATGGCGCCGGATTCGCACATCATCGTTTCACCGGAAGACAGTTGGCAGATCACGACCGGCATGGGCTCGCCTTGGATTTGGTACTTCATTTTGTTTCCTTCCTTTCTTTTACTGCGTTTTGTTTTTTACAAATGCGGTTGTGCGCATAGGTGTGCGCATAGGAAAGTGTGTACGTATGGCTAATTGTAACATAGTGCATGGCTTTTTGCAACACCATTTTGTTACTGATGCACATAGGATGCTCCACGCACGCCTGTAGGGCTATCTGTGCTTTTCACAAAGCATCGTCCTCCTTTTCTTATGGCCATCCGGACTATCCATCGTAGATTCGGCCTTTTCCCGATTCTTCAATAATACGAATCTGCCCGCCACCGCTGACCATCTCCAGTTCATCATCGTTAAGCAGCATCCCTGCATTCTCA
>CAMVGI010000208.1 GCA_947166955.1 uncultured Clostridia bacterium
CTGCGGTCTTCGTGGAAGCCCTCTTCCCCGCCGCGCGGGTAGCGGATGGCGACGGGTCCCCCGATCTCCAGCACGGCGCGGCGCAGCATGGCGCGCAGCTCCGCGAAGTTGGCGGGACACAGCACCGTCATGTTCGGGATGTCGGAGAGGAACGTCGCGTCGAAAATGCCGTGATGCGTCTCGCCGTCCGCGCCGACGAAGCCCGCGCGGTCCACGGCGAATACCACGTGCAGATTGGAAAGCGCCGTATCGTGCAGAAGCTGGTCGTAGGCACGCTGCAAAAACGTCGAATACACGGCGAACACGGGGATCAGCCCCTGCTTCGCCATGCCCGCCGCCATCGCCGCCGCCTGCGCCTCGGCGATGCCTACGTCGAAAAAGCGCTCGGGAAAGCGTTCGGAAAACTCCGTCAGTCCCGTGCCGTCCGCCATCGCCGCCGTAATGGCGCAAACGCGTTTGTCCTCCGTGGCAAGCGCGCAGAGCGTCTCGCCGAAGACGGAGGAAAACGTCTCGCCGCCCTCTTTTCGCTCGCCGGTCGCGACGTCGAACGGTCCGACGCCGTGCCATTTTCCCGGTTCGCGCTCCGCGGGCGCGTAGCCCTTCCCTTTGACCGTGCGCACATGCACGAGCACAGGGCGGTGCAGCTCCCGCGCCCATTCGAGCGCGCTTTCGACCTGTTCCTCGTTGTGCCCGTCGATGGGGCCGATATAGGTAAAGCCCATGTCCTCAAAGAGCGAGGCGTTGGGCAGTATCGCGTTTTTAAGGCCCGTCTTGACGCGGTGGTTGAAGCGGTACACCGCTTTGCCGGGTGCGCTCGCGAGCAGAAAATCGCGATAGTTCTTCTTAAATTCATAGTACGCCGGCTTGCTGCGCAGCTGGGAAAGATGCGTGCTCATCGCGCCAACGTTGCGCGAGATCGACATGCCGTTGTCGTTGAGGATCACGATCAGCGGCTCGCCCGACGCGCCCGCGTTGTTGAGGCCCTCATAGGCAAGTCCGCCGGAAAGCGCCCCGTCGCCGATGAGCGCGAGCACCGAATAGTCGTCGCCGAGCAGCGTGCGCGCGCGCGCCATGCCGAGCGCGACCGAGACCGAGTTGGAGGCGTGGCCCGCGACGAACGCGTCGTGTACGCTCTCGTTCGGCTTGGGAAAGCCCGAAAGCCCGCCGTACTGCCGCAGCGTCGGGAACTGATCCCGCCGACCTGTCAGCGCCTTGTGCGCGTAGCATTGATGCCCCACGTCAAAGACAAGGCGGTCGCGCGACGTGTCGAACACGCGATGGATCGCGACCGTCAGCTCGACCGCGCCGAGATTCGAGGCGAGATGCCCGCCCGTCCTCGCGACGCTTTCCAGCAGAAAGGTATGCAGTTCCTCGCACAGAAGCTCCGTCTGGGCGTGCGTGAGCACCTTAACGTCCTCCGGCGAGTTGATATGCTCCAAAATCAAGACGCGTTACCTCTTTACTTGTTTCCGATGTGAAATACGTATAACAGCTTCGCCGCCGAAAATACCACGCCCGTGCTCTTTTCCATCGCAAGCTTCTTGCCGATCGCCTTGCCGCCGATGGTAAGGCCCGAAATGAGCGCGGTCACGGCGATGGAAAGCAGAATGCTCTGCGTGTTCAGGCTCTGCTGCAGCCGCACGACGATCACCGCCGCGGTCGAGCCGCTGACGATGCCGCAGATGTCGCCCACCACGTCGTTGCAGAAGCTCGACACCTTTTCCGCGTTTTTGAGGAGGAACAGCGCCTCCTTCGCGCCCTTCTCCCGATGCGCCGCCATGGAGTGAAACGGCTTCATGTCCGCCGCCGTCACCGCAACGCCGACAATGTCGAACACGATGCCGAGCAGCACGAACAGGACCAGCACCAGCACCGCCACGGCGTAGCCCGCGTCCACCAGCGCGACGCCGGAGGCAAAGCTCAGCACCGCCGAGAGCGCCACCGACGTCAAAAAGATTTGAATGACCCACCGCCCGTAACTTCGCGGCTTGCTTTCTTCCTTTTTCATTCGTTCTCTCCTTCTCAAAATCGCGGCTCCGCCACGATTTTGAAGCTGAAAAGCGGCGGCAAAATGGGGTAATCCTACGGCTTGAGGTCGGGTTGGCTTTCCCCGCGGCCCGCCTCCCGTTGCCGGTCAGGTGGTTCCCCATTAAGGGCCGTGCCGCGCCGTCGCCGACGCGCGATACCCGATTGCCACTTAGTCCGCACTGTAATCCCCGTTCTGCCCCATAACGGACAGCCTAGGCGATTTCCGCCGCAGTCGAACCGTCTCTTAGCCTCTTTTGCAGCGACGGTTTCACGGAGCGATCGCCCTCTCCCCTGGCCGGGGGATCTGGTTGTGTTCTCCGATTCGCCGCCGCCACTCAAGGCAGGCTACTCCGCGCACAGCGTTCACGGCACGAAGCCGTTTTAGCACCGCAACGCGGGTTCATCGCCCGCCCCGTACCGCGGTCGCTTACCATCCCTGGATTACGCCCGGCACGAAAAGCGGGTCTCCACGGAAACAGGGTCGAATCCCCCATGCCGTTAGGGGCCGCCCGGAGTCCGCAGGCGCAGCTTTCGCGGTGGAAAGACTTTTGCCTCCCTTCAGCACCCACCCCAAACTGGGCGTAAGAAGCAAGCACCAAAGGTTTCACAGTTGTGCCCTTTAAAGGATTTTTAGGCCCTTCTTAGGAGACGGCAGATCTGACTAGGATACTGCGCCGCCGTTCAGCAGGATGGTATTATATACGATTTTCGCCAAACTTACAAGGGATACCTCGCAGGATTCACCGAAAATTCAAACAAAAACGGAGGCGTTTCCGCCCCCGTTTTGCCCTATTTTGTCCGCGTCGTGAGCCGGCGCGCCAGCTCGATGAGGAATTCCGTGTCCCCAAGCCCGTCGAGCGCCGCGATCGCCTCGCCCGTCAGGCGCTCGACCTCCTTCGCGCAGCCGTCCACGCCGAGCACGTCCACGAACGTCGTCTTCCCCTCGTCCCTGTCCGAGCCGATGGGCTTGCCGAAGGTCTTCTCGTCGCCGATCACGTCGAGCATATCGTCGCGGATCTGGAACGCAAGCCCCAGATGCGAAGCATAGGTCTGCGTCCCGACGCACACCTCCCGCGAGGCGTTCGACGCCGCGCAGCCGAGCTCCGCGGCACATTTAATCATGAAACCCGTCTTTCGGTCGCAGAGGTATTCGAGCGTCTCGCGGTCGTGGCCGTAGTCCGTCAGGTCGAGCACCTGTCCCGCCACCATGCCGCTCGCGCCGCTCGCCCACGAAAGCGCCGCGACCGCGTTCACCTTCGATCGCGCGCCGAGCTTCGGCGCCTCCGCGATCAGGCGGTACGCCTCCGCCTGCAGCGCGTCGCCCGCAAGCGTCGCCATCGTCTCGCCGTAGACGACGTGGTTCGTCGGCTTGCCGCGGCGCAGCTCGTCGTCGTCCATGCACGGCAGGTCGTCGTGGATGAGCGAATAGGTATGCACCAGTTCCAGCGCGCAGGCGAACGGCAGCGCGAGCTTCCAATCCCCGATGCCGCCCAGCCGCGCGCACTCCAGCGTTAGCACCGGACGGATGCGTTTGCCGCCGGAAAGCAGGCTGTATTGCATAGACTCATATAATTTTTGCCACGGAGTCTGTAGTTGTAAGAGTCTATTGCAATAGACTCTTAAGTAGGTCTCCGCTGCTTCGCGGTATGCCTCATACAGCTCTTGAAACCGCTTATCGTCCATTGCCTTCCGCCTCGCCGGTGAACGCGCTCTCGACCGGCGCGCCGTCCGCGCCCTTGGAGAGTTTCAAAACCTTCTGCTCCGCCTCGTCGAGCATCTTGCCGCACGCGCTCGCGAGCGCGGTGCCCTCCTCGAACAGCTTGAG
>CAMVGI010000209.1 GCA_947166955.1 uncultured Clostridia bacterium
GGAAGGAGAATACCATGACAAAGAAAAAGGCCAAATGGCCGCGGGTGCTGCTGTATATCGTCGGCGCGCTGCTGGGCGTGTATCTGATCCTGTTTGCCGTGAACTTCGGCTGCTCGCTCGCGCTGCGCGCCTATATCCGCAGCTTCGAGCCGGTCGCCTACGACGAGACGCGCGTCGTGCCCGTCTACGACGAGGCGCTCGGGCACTATGCCCTGCGCAGCGACCACGGCGCGAAGGTCATGATGCTCTCCGACGTCCACATCGGCGGCGGGTGCTGGTCGCTCCAAAAGGACAAGAAGACCGTCTACGAACTGATCACCATGCTGCAAAGCGAAAAGCCCGACCTCGTCGTCCTCGGCGGGGACAACACCTTCGCCGTGCCGGAGCCCGTCTACAACGGCGGCGGTACGCTCGACAACGCCATGGCGGCGCGCGACGTGCTGACGGTCTTCGAGCACGAGGGCGTCTATTTCTCCACCGTCTTCGGCAACCACGACACCGAGACGTTCGGCTACACGAACCGCGCGGCGCTGGGCAGGCTCTACGAGAGCGAGAAGTATCCGCACTGTATTTTCAAGTCCGAGTTTTCCGATCCGGAATCGAAGCGCCCGAGCGTGACCAACCAGTTCCTGCTTGTGGAAAGCGCGGCGGGCACGCCGGAGAAGCTCATTCTGCTGCTGGATACCAACGACTATATCGACGGTTCGATCGCCTCGTCCGTTCATTGGCGCTACGACACCATCCACCCCGCGCAGACGGAGTGGGCGAAAAACGAGACGCTGCGCCTGTCCGAAGCGGCGGGCCTTTCGGACGGCGCGGTGCTGGGGACGGTGTGCTTCTTCCACATCCCGACGGGCGAGTACGAGACCGCGTACCGCGATTTGGCGGCGAACGGCTTTGCCGATACGGCGGACACGGAGTACATCGAGGGTATCTGGGACGAAAAGCTGGACGAGCGCATTAACGGGCGCGTCTGGTTCGGCGGCTGCCACCGCACGGGCGAGGACCCCAACGGCCTCGACGGCTTCTTCGAGGCGATGGGGCCGGACGGCGTGGATACGCTGGAGGCATGCTTCTGCGGCCACGACCATGTGAACAACGCCGGCGTGCGCTATCGCGGCGTGATCCTGGGCTACAATTACTCGCTCGACAACAACGCCTACACGGACATCGCCGGCGCGGGCTATCAGCGCGGCTGCACGGTGTTCTCGTTCCTGCCCGGCGGGACGTGGACGTATGAGCAGAAGAACGTCTACCGCGACTGCGGCGCGGACGCGGACAAGTTCGTTCCGGTGCGGTACGATACGCCGTTCTATCCCGAGTGGGCGCCGGAGGATAAAGCGAATTGACTTTACGGAAAAAGCCGTCCCTTTCCACGCGGAAAGGGACGGCTTTTTTTACTTTTCGCCGCAATCTTTCTTGCATTTGGCGCACACGCCGTAAAGCACGGTGTCCGATTTGTCGAGCGCGAAGCCTTCCGACCGCTCGATCATCTTTGTCAGTGCCTCCGCGCCGCCGGAGTCCATGTGGAACGTCCTGCCGCACTGCTTGCAGCTCAAGTGCAGGCTCCCCCTGCATTTGTCGCCGCCCAAGTCGCGGCGCAGCGCGCCCTCCGCCTCCAGCTCGGCGACGTTGCGGTACACGGCGCTGCGGCTGATGTCCTCCGCTTCCAGCGCGTCGGCGATCTTCTGCACGCTCAGCAGCTCGTCCGCGTGCCTGCTCAAATAGGAAAGCAGCGTTTTGCGCTGGCGCGTTACGTATTTTGCCATTTCGCCGCCTCCTTTTGCGACCTGTTCGCAAATAACCATAGCACGACGGCGTGCCGCTGTCAAGCGCCGCGCCGTTTTGACGATTCGGCGCGGAAAATATTCGCGTTACCCTCTTTACGAACGACAATAAATCTGCTAATATCAACCTGTATCAGTATTTTTGCCCGCCGGAGCGATCCGCGCGGGCGTGAAAGGGACCGCAATGGAGAAGGAAGAATTACTCGCCGCGGCGGAACAGGATAAGTCGACGCCGCTTCTGGTGCAGATGATGCTCTCGGATTTCGACGAGCTGGTGGAGATCGACTACATCCACGGCCATATGCACAACCTTAAGCATACGCAGGGGAAGCTGTTTGCGCCGATGGCGGACGCGTCGCTCCGCGATATTCGCAACTATACCGCCGAGAATATGATCCATCCCGACGACGTGGAGCGGTATCTGTACGAGAGCGATCCGGACACGGCAAAAAGGCGCATGGAGGACGCCCGCCTGCATGAAGGCGGCGTTCACAGCGCGCGCTTCCGCTATAGGCTCATCGGCGGCGGCTGGCGCTGGATGGAAACGGTCACCGTTGCGGGTGAGGCGAACGGCGTGCCGGACGGTTTGTGCTATATCTTCCTCTACGACGTCAACGACCAGATGGAGCAGGACAGCGTCCCGCTGGATACGCAGAACAGGGAAATGCGCAGCGAACTGACGGGCCTGCTGACGGACGAGAATTTCTTTAAGCGCGCGAAAATGCTCCGCAAGGAGCATCCCACGGGCTGGTGCACGCTCTACATCGACCTTGAGCACTTCAAACTCTTCAACGAGTGGTACGGCCGCCGTCAGGGCGACCTGCTGCTTGCGCAGGTCGGCGCGCGCCTCTCGCGCGAGGAGGAGCAGACCGGCGCGGTCGCGGGCTATTTCGGGCAGGACGATTTCACCGTGCTCATGCCCTGCGACAAGGAGCGCATCAGCACGCTTTACAGCGACATCCACGAGCTAATCAAGGGCTATGGCAACTCGGTGGGCTTCATGCCCGCGTTCGGCATCGCGAAGGCGGACGACATGCACTGCACGGTTGAGGAACTGTGCGACCGCGCGTCGCTTGCCGCGCGCTTTGCCAAGGACAACTTCCAGACCCGCATCCGCGAGTTCGAGCCCGCCATGTATCAGGAGACGGAACGGGACTATCAGCTGCTTTCGGATTTCCAGAAGGCGCTGCGCGACCACGAGCTGTTCCTCATGTTCCAGCCGCAGTGCAAGATCAAGAGCAGGCGCGTCGTGGGCGCGGAGTCGCTGGTCCGCTGGCGCCGGCCGGACGGCTCGCTGCTCGCCCCGGGCGTTTTCGTGCCCGTGCTGGAGCGTTACGGCTTCGTCATCGACCTCGATAAATACGTGTGGGAAGAGGTCTGCGTGTGGATCAAGCATTGGATCGACTCCGGCCACACGCCGCTGCCGATTTCCGTGAACGTTTCCCAGATCGACATCTACAACCTCGACGTGCCGGCATTCTTTGAGGAACTGGTCAAGAAGTACGAGCTGCCCGCGAGCGCCATCAAGATCGAGATCACCGAGTCCGCCTGCGTGGACAGCGACGCGGTCGTGGACACGGTGCGCCGTCTTCGCAAGAAGGGCTTCCTCGTGCTGATGGACGATTTCGGCAGCGGCTACTCGTCGCTCAACATGCTCCGCAGTCTCAACGTGGATATCCTCAAGCTCGACGCGCATTTCCTGCGCATGAACGGAGACGACCGCCGCAAGGGACTGCAGATCATGGAGTCCATCGTCAACCTCGCAAAGACCATGAGCGTTCCCATCATCGTCGAGGGCGTGGAGACGCAGGAGGAATGCGACTTTCTTATCGGCATCGGCTGCCGTTACGTGCAGGGATATTTCTTCTACCGGCCCATGCTGGTCGAGGATTTCGAGGAGCTCATCGGCGCTCCGGAGCGGATCGACACGAGCGGGTTCCAGTTCAAGAGGCGCGAGGCGTTCCACACGCGCGAGTTTTTGGACAAGAACGTGTTCAGCGACGCGATGCTCAACAACATCCTCGGCCCCGTGGCGTTTTTC
>CAMVGI010000210.1 GCA_947166955.1 uncultured Clostridia bacterium
GTCGGCAAAGAGAATATCGGGGGACTGCGCCAGGGCGCGGACGATCGCCATGCGGCGAAGCTCGCCGCCGGAAAGCGCCGCGGGGCGGACGTCCCGGAGCGGCGCAATGCCCAGCCGCTCCATCCTTGCGGTCGAAGCGGACGGCGTTTTCCAGCGCGGCCAGAAGGGCTGCGCGGGAGCGGGCCTTGCTCACGCCGACGGAGGAGCCGGTTCCGGCGGGCTTGACGAAGACGGGATAGGTGAAGCGCCGCTCCACACGGTCGAGGGCAGCCTCGGGGTCGGTGCGGAGCTGAAGCCGGGTGACCAGCTCCCAGTCGGCCTGGCGGACCTGCGCCTTTTCTGCGGTCAGCTTGGTCAGACATTTATCCATGCAGCTTGCAGAGGAGGCCACGCCGCAGCCGACGTAGGGAATGCCCGCAAGCTGGAACAGGCCCTGAACGGTTCCGTCCTCGCCGTTTTCGCCGTGAAGGACCGGGAAGATCACGTCCACCGCAGTCTTGCTGATCCGGTCGCCGTCGATGATGACCAGCCCCTGACCGTGGATCGGGGAGATGAAGGCGCGGCGGTTGTCCGGGCATTGCAGCCACTCGTTCGTCGGCAGCTTGGAATAGTCGCTCCCGCCGTAGAGGACCCAGTTGCCCTCCTTGGTGATGCCGACGGGCAGTACGTTGTATTTTTCTGGATCCAGATGATTCAGAACGGATTCCGCCGAACGCAGAGAGACTTCATGCTCCGGGGACACGCCGCCAAACAGAACGCAGACGTTTGTTTTCACCATAACGATACCTCGCGATTTCAAGGCCCGAAAACCGGGCCAATAGTTTTCTAATTATATACTATATGCCAAAATCACAGAAAAAACAAGCCCTTTTGAAAAAATAAAAATCGGCGGCGGTTTCTCCGGAGAAAAACCGCCGCCGGGTGCGTGCGGAACAGATCAGCGCTTGACGTTGAAGGCGTTGAAGCCGGCGTAGACGGCTGCGTCGCCCAGCTCCTCCTCGATCCGGAGCAGGCGGTTGTACCTGGCCACGCGCTCGGAACGGGAGGGAGCGCCGGTCTTGATCTGTCCGGCGTTGAGAGCCACGGCCAGGTCGGCGATGGTGGTGTCTTCGGTCTCGCCGGAGCGGTGGGATGTCACGGCGGTGTAGCCTGCCTTGTGGGCCATCTTGATGGCCTCCAGGGTCTCGGAGACGGAACCGATCTGGTTCAGCTTGATCAGGATGGAGTTGGCGGAGCCGTTTTCGATGCCCTTTGCCAGACGCTTGGTGTTGGTGACGAACAGGTCGTCGCCGACGAGCTGGACCTTACCGCCGAGCTTTTCGGTCATGTACTTCCAGCCTTCCCAATCCTCTTCGTCGAGGCCGTCCTCGATGGAGATGATCGGATACTTCTTCACGAGGTCGGCCCAATGGTCAACGAGCTGCTTGCTCGTGAACTTCTTGCCGCTCTTGGGCTGCTTGTAGGAGCCGATCTTGCCGCCCTTCCACTCGGAGGAAGCAGCGTCCATGGCGAGAACGAAGTCCTTGCCGGGCTTGTAGCCGGACTTCTCGATCGCCTTGATGATGTAGGAGAGGGTCTCGTCGTCATCCTTGAGGTTGGGGGCGAAGCCGCCCTCGTCGCCGACGGAGGTGGCGAGCTTGTCCGCCTTGAGCAGCGCCTGCAGGGAATGGAAGACCTCGGTGCACCAGCGCAGACCCTCGCGGAAGGTCGGGGCGCCGGCGGGCATGATCATGAACTCCTGCGTATCGACGGTGTTGGTCGCGTGCGCGCCGCCGTTGAGAATGTTCATCATCGGAACGGGCAGAGTGTTGCCGTTCTGACCGCCGAGGAAGCGGTAGAGGGGAATGTCGAGGTCGTTCGCCGCCGCGCGCGCGCAGGCGATGGACACCGCGAGGATGGCGTTCGCGCCGAGCTTGGACTTGTCGTCCGTGCCGTCGGCCTCAAGCATCGCCTTGTCGATGGCGTAGATGTCGTAAGCGTCCTTGCCGGCGAGCGCCTTGTTGATCGTGGTGTTGACGTTCTTGACCGCCTTGGAAACGCCCTTGCCGCCGTAGCGCTTCTTGTCGCCGTCGCGCAGCGCGAGCGCCTCGAACTCGCCGGTGGAGGCGCCGCTCGGGGCCGCGCCGCGGGCGATCGTGCCGTCGGCCAGCGTGACGTCGGCCTCGACGGTGGGGTTGCCGCGGGAGTCGATGATCTCGCGGGCGATGACTTTTTCAATCTTGGAACTGTACATAGCTATAATCTCCTTTTCAGTGTGATGTTGGGTATCAATCTCAAAGCAGGGTTATCCTACCACAATTATTCCCGTAATGCAAGGATGCGCGGGAAAAATTGCGGAATGGCCAAAAAAACGTCAAATAAATCGGCCGAAGATGAGCGGCGTGACGAAGGCCTCCAGCGCGGCGGAGAGCACCAGCAGCGGCACGATCCAATGCGTGTAGACCCGCAGGCACTCGCTCAGCGTGTTGGCGACCGTTTTGCGGTCCACGCGTCCGAAGACGGCATAGGTCGTGGCACGGCAGACGTAAAGCCCCGCGGCGCAGGCAAGCACGAGCGCCGCGCTCTCCACGACCCCGTGCGGAAGCGTACCGGCGAGGTAGGCGGCAAGCCCCAGCCCTTTGCGCTGATAATAGGCGCCGAGTCCGCCGATGAGCAGGGCGTTGAGCCCGAGCGAGAGCGCGGGCAGGTGCAGCAGCGGGATGAGCCCCACGGAAACCGACATCAGCAGCGTGAGCAGATTGTTGGCAAGGACCGTCGTCATCAGGACAAAGCCCTTGACCTGATAGAGTCCCATGCCCGCGGCGGCTTCGGTGAACATGCGCAGCAGCGGGTCGACCGATTCCGGCCGCGCCGCCGCGACGGAGTAGCCGATCGCGATGAGCAGCACGAATGCGACGGCCGTTTTCCAAGCCTCTTCCCGCAGCGGCGCCGACAGGGCAAGAAAGGTTTTTGCGGAACGCGGAATGTTCATGAGAGTTTCGCGATGCCCGTCTTCACGCGGCGGATGGTCTCGTCTTTCCCGAGGATATGGCAGATCTCGACCGCGCCGCCGGGCGTGACCAGCCTGCCCGCCGCGGCGATGCGAAGCGGCCACATCAGCGTCGCGTTCTTGACGCCCAGTTCCTCTGCGAAGGCGACGAGGGTGTCGTGGATGGCGTCGGTCGTCCAATCCGCGATGCCCTCCAGCTTCGGCAGCACCTTTTGCAGCATGTCGAGGGACACGGCGGCGTCGGTTTTGGACTTCTTGTTGGTGTAGAACTCGACGTCGTATTCGGGCAGCGCGTCGAAGAAATCGACCTTTTCCGGAATGTCGGTCAGCTTTTCGCAGCGCGCCTGCAGCAACGCCGCGATCTCGGAGACGGAGTAGGCTTCGTTCTTCACCGCCTGACGGATATACGGCTCCGCCGCCTTGGCGAACTCCTCCGGCGGCATGGAGCGGATATAGTTGGCGTTGAAATAGGTGAGCTTTTCGATGTCGAAGATGGCGGGGGACTTGGAGATGCCCGCGAGGTCGAAGCACTCGACCAGCTCGTCGAGCGTAAAGAACTCCTGCTCCGCGCGGCCGCCGCGCGGCGACCAGCCGAGCAGCGCCACATAGTTGAGAATGGCGGGGGTCAGATAGCCCTGCGCCTTCAGGTCCTCATAGCTCGGGTCGCCGTTGCGCTTGGACATCTTGTGCTGAGAATCGCGCATGACGGGGGAGCAGTGGACGTAGGTGGGCACCTCCCAGCCGAACGCCTCGTACAACAGATTGTACTTCGGCGCGGAGGAGAGGTACTCGCTGCCGCGCACGACGTGCGTGATACCCATGAGGTGGTCGTC
>CAMVGI010000211.1 GCA_947166955.1 uncultured Clostridia bacterium
CCGCGAGGACGAGCGTGGCCGCCGGTGCCTCGGATGCTGCGGAGACCTTTGCGGCGCAGGCAGGCATAGTCAGCATCAGCGCCAGCACGAGCAGAAAGCCGAGCAAACGTTTCATATGCGCATCCTCACAGGCTCTTGCCAAACTGGTACGCGCCATCCATCAGTTCGGGATGCGCTTTTGCCTCGTTCCCGTCGTTGAGACCGCCACCGCTGAAAACGCCAGCAAAGCGGCTCTCGGGGAAACAGGCGATCCAACCCTTGAGACCGTTCACCGCCTGTTCGTAGACCTCGTCACCGTCCTCGGCGGAGGCGGTCAGCAGATACACATCGCGGAAGGCGTACTCCTGCGGAAAAAGCGGATTGCAGCGGTCAAGGAACGTCTTGAGCTGGCCGCTGAGCTCGTAGTAGTAGATCGGTGTGACAAACACCAGCGTATCCGCGGTGCGCACCAGTTCGGTGAGCACCGCCATATCATCCTTGATCACGCACTGTTTCGTCTTCTGGCAGGCGAGACAACCCTTGCAGAAGCGGATATCCTTGTCCTTGAGGCTGACAAACTCCACCTCATGCCCCGCGTCCCTCGCGCCGCGCTCCGCCTCGTGCGCCAGAAGCTCCGAGTTGCTGTTTGCACGCAGGCTCGACGATACGATCAATACTTTCCTGCTCATGCTGCGATCCTCCAATCATTTCAAGTTTTCCACGAAGAAGCTCTCCAGCTTGTCGAACGGGATCGCGTTCTTCCCGCCGCCGTCGTATAGGTCGGTATGAACCGCGTCGGGAATGATCATCAGCTCCTTGTTGTCCGCGTACTTGCTGCCGTTCACCATATTCGCATAAGCGTCGCGGCTGAAGTAGCAGGAGTGTGCCTTTTCCCCGTGGATAAGCAGCACGGCGGAGCGGATCTCGTTGCTGTATTGCAGGATCGGCTGGTTGATGAAGGACATACAGCCCGTGACGTTCCAGCCGCCGTTGGAGTTGAGCGAGCGCTTGTGATAGCCGCGCGGCGTCTTGTAATAGTCGTAATAGTCCTTGACAAAGAACGGCGCGTCCTCCGGCAGCGGATCGACCACGCCTCCGCCGAGCTTGTATTCCCCACTCTGATAGTCGGCGATGCGCTGGGCGTTGAGGTTCTTCTTCATCTCATAGCGCTGCTCCTCGCTGTCCGCCGAATCAAAGTAGCCCTTGGCGTTCACGCGCGTCATATCGTACATCGTCATCGCGGCGGTCGCCTTGACGCGGGTATCGAGCGCGGCGGCGTTGATGGCGAGTCCGCCCCAGCCGCAAATGCCGATGATGCCGATGCGCTCGGGGTCAACGTCGTCGCGGAGGGAGAGATAGTCCACCGCCGCCTGAAAATCCTCGGTGTTGATGTCGGGCGACGCCATATAACGGGGCTGCCCGCCGCTCTCTCCGGTGAAGGACGGGTCGAATGCGAGCGTCAGGAAGCCGCGCTTCGCCATCTCCT
The DNA here is from genome assembly GCA_947166955.1 of uncultured Clostridia bacterium. Next base: position 1,466 of record CAMVGI010000211.1, read on the forward strand.
GCGCGTAGAGGCCGGAGCACTGCTCTTTGACCGCGCCGAACGGACCGCTGACCGCGATGGCGGGCAGCTTGCCGGAGGCGTTCTTCGGCACATAGAGGTCGGCGGCAAGCGTAATGCCGTAGCGGTTGTGGAAGGTGACTTTGCTGTGATCTACCTCGTCGCTCTTGGAGAAGGTTTTGTCCCATTCCTGAGTAAGCACCAGCTTTTCGTTTTCCATGTTCATATCCTTCCGAAAGATTCTTTTCGATTGAGTTGAAAGATAAGGTAATCCAGACAATCCAGTGCCTTTTGATAGCGGTGGATCTCATCCAGCAGATGCGCCCTTTGCCCGGACAGCTTTTGTAACATGGTCCGATCCTGTCCCAGCTCCGCGAGCGTCATACATTCGTCCATCAGCGCCTTGGGACATTCGGCGTCTCGCAAATTTTCGTATAGCATTTGTCTTGCGTCGCGTATGTCTGCCATGCCCGGATGCTCCTTGCCTTTGATGGTATGATCATACCATGCGCTCCGCGCTATGTCCAATATTTATATTGAATATCTTGATATTCTCTGATAGAATATCAAGCAAAGGACGGTGATCGTATGGAGATTCGCGTTTTGCGCTACTTTCTGGAAACGGCGCGAGAGGGAAATATGTCCCGCGCAGCGGAGCGGCTGCATATCTCGCAGCCAACTATGTCCAAGCAGATCAAGGAGCTGGAAACGGAGCTGGGTGCAAAGCTGTTCCTCCGCTCCAACTTCTCCGTTCGTCTGACGGACGCGGGGATGCTGCTGCGCAAGCGTGCGGAGGATATCCTCGACCTCGTGGACAAGACAACGGCGGAATTTCACGCGCTCGATGACGTAGGCAGCGGTGAGATATTTGTCGGTGCGGCTGAGTCAGAGTCGGTCAAATACTTCGCCCGTGCAGTCAAGACGATTCAGGAGCAGTATCCCGGCGTCCGCTGCAACATTTTCAGCGGCAATATGGAGGACGTGACCGAGCGGCTTGATAAGGGGCTTCTGGATTTTGCCATCATCATGAGCTACGTCGATCTCTCGAAGTACAATTATCTCGCCGTTCCCGCCAGCGATACCTGGGGCGTCATTATGCGCAAGGACAGCCCGCTTGCAAAAAAAGAGGCCGTCACGTTGGACGACCTCTATGGATTGCCGCTGATCTGCTCGCGGCAGTGGATGGATCAGGATTTTCCGCAGTGGTTTGAGGGAAATACGGAGAGGCTGCAAATTGTTGCCACGTTCAATCTGGTCTATAATGCCGCCGTCATGGTGCGCGAGGGTATCGGGTACGCCATCTCCTACGACAAGCTGGCTGATACGGGGGAGGCAAGCGATCTGTGCTACCGTCCGCTTGCGGGTGTGCCGGAGTCGGAAATGTATGTGGTCTGGCGGCGCTATCAGACATTTACACCGGTGGCGGAGCTTCTGCTGGACGAGTTGCGGCGAAGGTTTGCATGACCTTAACAAAAACGGAAACCTAAGCTGGAGAAGCAGCGCGGAGGCAAAACGGAACAGGGCGGTGCCGCCGCCCTGTCCGTGCCGAGGCTCAAATCTGCATCAGCAGGTAGCGTGTATATCTTGCACAGTGGCTTTCCGTCGCGCCATGCGTCCGGTTCCTCGCCAATGGCATTGTATATGGTGTAGACCATACGCCTCACCTCGTAGACATTGCGGATGAAGAGGTCGTCGCCGTGCTGGTCGCGGTAGTGCTTGACGATGGGTTCGGGCAGCTCCAGCGTTGGGAACGCGCCCCAATCGCACGTCGGCGTCGGAAGCGGCGGCAGCGGCCCGTCCGCGAAGACGTTGGTGTCCCAGCGCACGACGTCCTTGATTTCGTACTCCGTGCCGTCGCCGCATGGGATGAGGTCGCCGACCTGCGGAACATATTGGCTGCCGTCGGTCGGGAGCCGCACGACCCGCGATGTCTGCGCAGGGGCGTCCTCGGCGTATGGCTCATCCGTTTTGATGACTACCGTGTTGGAGGCGGCGTCGTAGCTGACGTTGAAGCCCACCGCCTTGCCGATATCGCGGAGCTTGCAGTAGTTGTTCCCGTTGATGCTGTACGCCTCGATTTGGACAGCTTTGAAAATTCTCCGATCTTCAGCATGGCGGTACCTCCTGATGCTGCTTCTTTTTGAGCTCAAGCCTATTGTAATATCTACCACTGTGTGAGAGTCAAGTACTTTGAATTTATTCCTCCGGCTTTTTCTCCGGATGCTTCGTGTAGTAATCCGTAAGCGCGGACTGGATCGCCTCCTCGGCGAGTACCGAACAGTGCATCTTGTAGTCGGGCAGGCCGTCCAGCGCCTCTGCGACCGCCTTGTTGGTGAGCTGCGCC
>CAMVGI010000212.1 GCA_947166955.1 uncultured Clostridia bacterium
GTCCGTGCCTTCAAATACGATCAGTTTACCCATATCCGTCTCCCCTCAGCCGCGCTTCGCGCCCGCCACATGAACAAGGAACAGCGGCAGCTTCATCATGCGCCCGATGCGCGAGGGGTTCTTGATGAGACGATAAAACCATTCTAAATTGTGGTTAACATAAAATTCCGGCGCCCGCTGCGCCACGCCGGCGAACACGTCGAGCGAACCGCCCAACCCGAGCAGCAGCTTCGCACCCGTCTCCGCGCCGTGCGACGCCATGAACAGCTCCTGCTTCGGCGCGCCGAGGCATACAAGCGCCATATCCGCGCCGCTTTCCCGAATTTTCGCCGCCGCCGCGGCGTCGTCCTTGAAATGGCCGTCGCTCGTTCCGGCAACAATAAGTCCATTAAAGCGTCGCTTCAGGTTCTCCGCCGCTTGCTCGGCAACGCCCGGTTTCGCGCCCAAAAAATAGACTGATTTTTTGTTTTCGGCGCAGAATTCTATCATCGAAGTGCCGAATTCGATGCCGGGCACGCGCTCTTTTAGGGGTGTTTTTAACATTTTTGCGCCATAAATGACGCCGATGCCGTCCGGCAGCACGAGATCCGCTCCGTTGACCGCCGCCATTGCCCGCGCGTCGCTACGGCAGGCTTCGACGATCTCCGGATTCGGCGTCACGACGTAGTGGCACCCCTCGCCGTCGAGCAGCTCCCGCCCGCGCGCAAGCGCCTCGTCCATCGTTACGTTGTCAAAACCGACGCCAAGCACGTTGACTCTCATAGTGTGTTCCTCGGATTCACATTTTCTTTGCTGTCTAAAAAGTGATTATACCATATCTTGTATGTCAGGTCAACTCAGCTTTCTCCTTTTTCTTCTCCGGCAGTTGCACCAGCACCACCGCGCAGAGCAGCAGCGCGCAGCCGAGATACTCCCGCGCCGTGAGACGTTCCCGCAGCAGCAGCGCGCCGCTGAGCACCGCGAAAAAGGCTTCGAGGCTCAACAAAAGCGAAACGATCGTCGCATCTCCGTCTTTTTGCGCGAGGATCTGCAGCGTATAGCCCACGCCGCTGGACAAAAGCCCCGCGTAGAGGATATACGGCGCGCACGCAAGGATCTCGCGCACCGGCAGCCCGTCGACGATCAGCGCCGCGACGAACAACTCCCCCGCCGCGACGAAGAACTGCACGCATGAGAGCTTTACGGCGTCCACACGCTTGGTATAGCGGTCGATGGCGAGAATATGCATGGCAAACCCGAACGCGCAGGCCGTAACAAGCAGGTCGCCCCGGTTGAACGCCGGCGCGCCTCCGGCGGCAAAGTTCAAAAAGTACAGTCCCGCCACCGCAATCCCCACGCCGCACCAGACGAGCGCCCGCACGCGTTTGCCGAGGAAAAGCCCCCCAAGCGGCACCAATACGATGTAAAGCGCCGTCAGGAAGCCCGCTTTGCCCGCCGTGGTAAAGCCGACGCCGTACTGCTGCAGCGTGGAGGCGACCGCCAGCAGCGTGCCGACGACGACCCCGCCGCGCAGCAGCTCCGTTCTCTCGTCCCCGCGCGCCGCCGCGCGCCGCTCCGGCGCGTCCCGCCGCAATTTGCCGCTTTTGTCCCGCACCCGAACGAGAACCAGCAGTCCCAGCGCCGCCAGCAGCGAGCGCGTCCAATTGAAGGTCAGCGCCCCCAGCAGCTCCGCGCCGCCCTTCTGCGCCACGAAGGCGCTGCCCCAGATCATCGCCGTCAGCAGCGGCAGCACGATCTGTTTCGTTTTTGCGTTCATGCTTGCCCGTTCCTTTTTTCTGTGGTATGATTGGTCAGTATCCTATCAGAAGCGGCACCGTTTCGCAAGCGTTTGGGGGTGTTTTTTTGCATCTGTTCGACCTCGACGGCACGCTCATCGACTCCAACGGCATCTGGGCGGACGTCGACCGCACGTTTCTCTCCCGCCGCGGCTTCCCCTATACAAAAGAATACCGCGACGGCATGGCGCATATGATTTTCCCCCTCGCCGCCGAATTCACCAAGAAGTTCTGCCATTTGGACGAAAGCTGCGAGGACATTATGGCGGAGTGGATGGCGCTTGCCGAGGATCGTTACGCCCACGTCGCTCTCAAGCCCGGCGCCCGCGCGCTTTTGGACAAGCTGCGCGCGCAGGGAGAGCGCCTTGCCGTCTTCACCAGCGCCGTACCGGAGCATTGTGCCGCCGCGCTCGCCGTCCACGGCCTCGCGCCGTACTTCGAGCGCGTCGTCTACGCCCACGATCTGGGAATGAACAAATCCTCACCCGAGGCATTTCGCCGCGCGACGGAGCTTCTCGGCGTGCGAGCGGCGGACTGCGTCCTACTCGACGACTCCGTGCGCTCCTGCCGCGCCGCGAAGGAGGCGGGGCTCACCGTCATCGGCGTGTACGACCCCGTTTTCGCCGACGTCGAAGCGGACCTGTCGGACGCCTGCGACCGCTTCATCCGCAGCCTCGAAGAACTGCTCTGAGCCGGCGCGGGCAGGAAAAAGCGGCCCGTTTCCGAGCCGCTCCGCGGTCATATTCAGCGCTTTGCGCCGCCCTCCGCCTCGATTTTTTCGAGCGTATCCCGCAAGATCTCCTCGCGAAGCGCCGTCAGCCAATCCGAAAACGCGACCGTATCGAACGCGTAGGTCTTGTTCAGCTCATACTCGTTCTCCGACCACGTGGAGAGCGGCGATTCGTTGTGCTGGATCACCGCCTCCAGCTTGTCCAGCGACTTGTAGACCTTCGCCTCCGGCGTTTCCTGCGCGTCCATCTCGCGATAAAGCGCCGTCATTCGCTCCGACACCCCTTCGGGAAGCGCGGCGACCCAGCGCGCAAGAAGCGTGTCCTCGGTCTCGCGGTCTCCGTCCGTCTTGATAAAAGTGGGAATATCGCCCGTAAAGCACTCGCCGAGGTCGTGAATGAGGCACATATCGACGACCTTGCCCATATCAAGCTCCGGAAACTGCCCTTTCAGCAAAAACGCCATCAGCGACATCCGCCAGCTGTGCTCGGCGACGCTCTCCGTCCGGCCCTTCGTCGTGGTGCAGTGCCGCGGCGTATCCTTCAGCCGCTCCGCCACGTGCAGGATCTCCAAATACTCCCGTCCCGTCATGCGCGTATCCCCCTTGTCAAAATTGTGTTTGGACGTTTAAAGCCTGTTGCATCTTATCACAGCCGCGGTTGTGTTGCAAGCGTTTCTGCGCGTTCTATTTATTAAGTCTATTTTTTGAAACGGAGGAATATCATGGACATCACCATCACGAACGACATCCGCTACATCGGCGTGGACGACCACGAAATCGACCTCTTTGAAGGGTTGTACGACGTACCGAACGGCATGGCGTACAACAGCTACGTCATCCTCGATTCGAAGATCGCCGTCATGGACACCGTCGAGGCGCGCTTCGGCGGAGAATGGCTTCAAAAGCTCGACGCCGCGCTCGGCGGGCGCGCGCCGGACTACCTTGTGGTGCAGCACGTCGAACCCGACCACAGCGCCAACATCCCCGCGTTTCTCGCCAAATACCCGAACGCGCAGATCGTCGCCTCGCAGCAGGCGTTCAAGCTCATCGCGAATTTCTACGGCTCCGATTACGCCGAGCGCCGCATCGTCGTGGGCGACGGCGCAAAGCTGGAGCTCGGCAGGCACACGCTTCAGTTCTTCGCGGCGCCGATGGTACACTGGCCCGAGGTCGTCATGACCTACGACAGCGCCGACAAGGTGCTCTTCTCCGCGGACGCGTTCGGCAAGTTCGGCGCGCAGGACTACGACGACCCCGAGGGCTGGGCGTGCGAGGCGCGGCGTTACT
>CAMVGI010000213.1 GCA_947166955.1 uncultured Clostridia bacterium
TTACCTGCTCATTTATGACCCGGAGCTTATGGAGAACCTTGCAATAATGGAGGACTGGGCAGACAAGCCGCTTGCCGCAATGTCATCGGCAGAACTGCAAGTTGTTTGGGACGCGGTGCGCGGTGTGGAACACATGGTCACGCAATCTCGCAAGGTGTTCAACGAGGGACGGCAATGGGAGATAGGCACTCTTGCCAGCGGACTTGTGCGGGACGTTGACCTCAATAATCCCCGCCGGACGATTAAATACGGAGCGGCGGCCTCCGTTGACAAGCTCCTTAATATCGACCAGCTTACGCCGCAGGCGTTCTTCCACCGCTTCGGCGAGGGTGGCGACCGCTTGTTCCGAATGCTTAGGCGGTCACAGGACAAGTATGTGCGGATTATCGCGGACATACAGGCGCGGACGGCAGAGGTCATTAAGGACATCGACATCGACAAGCTTAATAAGGACATCGCAACGTATAAGGTAAAGGGCGGCGACGTTACGCTTTCCCGCGCACAGGTGCTTCTGCTGTACGCCTCGATAAAAAGAGAGCAGGCGGCAGGACACATTCTCGGCGGCGGCATTAAGGCAAAGCCGCTCAAGGGCAAAGGCTTGTTTGAAACTAAGCAACTGTTGCCCGTGGAAGTTACACAGGAAGACCTCGACAATATGTTCAAGGAGGCGAAGCTTACCGAAGCCGAAAAGAAAGCGGCAGACGGACTCGTTAATATAATGAGTACGGTGCTTGCCGAATACGGCAACGAGGCGAGCCTTCGCACCTACGGCTATGCAAAATTCCGTGAGGGCTGGTATGTGCCGATTGAGACTGACCCCACGTCAAACAAGACGGATAACAACGACCCGCTGTTCAAGCAGTTCACGGCGGCGGCAAGCATTGCCGGGCGCGGCTTTGCAAAGCAGACAAAAGAGGGCTCGAAGAACGCCATTATGGTAGGCTCCCTCTTTGACGTATACGCGAAGCACGTCAACGACATGGCGATGTACGCGGCGTATGTAGAGACGCTTGAAAACATGAGGCGCGTCAGAAACTTCAAGTTTGAGGACGGAACTAAGACGCAGAACTACATTGAGGCTCTGCTTACGCAGTCGGGTGTGGCGTACTGGGATAAGCTTATAAACGATATAAACGGCGGTGAGAGGCTTAAAAGCGACGACTTCTCGTTTGAGCGATTCGTCGGCGCATATAAGGCGGCGGCGGTAAGCGCGAACATCCGCGTTATCCTCCAGCAGCCGACGGCTATTATCAGAGCGGCGGCGGAGATAAATCCCGCGTACCTTATAGCGGCTATGCGCAAGATACCCAAGCGGCACGAATGGGATAGGGTTAAGAAAAACTCGGCCATAGCGCAATGGAAAGACTGGGGCTACTTCGACATCAACACAGGCCGCCAGATGCGGGACGTTGTGCTCGGCACGGACTCTCTGTTCGAAAAATTCAAGCAGGCGGGAATGCGCCCCATGAGCGGCGCGGACTCCTTCGCGTGGACGCTCCTTTACCATGCTTGCGAAGATGAGGCAAAGGCAAAAGGACTGAGACCGGGCAGCGCGGCGTTCGACTCGTTCGTGGCTTCCCGTTTCAGCGATATAATCGACAAGACGCAGGTCGTGGACGGCGTACTCCAGCGGTCGCAGATAATGCGCTCGACAAACGCTGTAACCAAGATGGCGACTTCCTTTATGGCGGAGCCTACCAAGACGTATAATATGTTCCTGAGCGCGGTGTGGGACTTCAGACACGCCCGGAGCAAGACGGAGAAACAGGCGGCGAGGAAGAAGCTGGGCTTTACTGTTGCCGCGCTTGTCGTTTCGTTCCTTGTGAACGCGGCGGCGCAGTCGCTCATTGACGCTCTGCGCGACGACGACCGAGACAAGGACTTGCTCGACAAGTTCCTTGACGCTTACTTAGGCCGTCCCGAAGAGGACGACAAGAGCAAGGCGGTCACGGTGATGAGCGGCAATCTCTGGGCGAACTTCAACCCCGTGACATATATCCCGTTTTTCAAGGATATCATGTCTCTCGTGCAGGGCTTTGACACCAAGCGCATGGACATGGAGTCTATCGGTCGCGTGATTAACGCCGCAGAGCAGGCGCTGGCGGCGGCAAGAGGCGAGGGCAAGCAGACCACGCTTGCGCGGGCGTTGGCTCTTGCAAGCGAGGTGAGCCGCGTATTCGGACTGCCGCTTGCCAACATAAAGCGCGACTCTGTGGCGGTGCTTAACACAATCGCACAGGAGAAAAAAGACTACGGCATGATGTACAACGTGGACAGGGCGTTCTATAAGCTCGACAAAAACGTCTCCCGCTACGTTGACATCATGCTCAAAGCTCACGACGCGGGCGACACCGAAACGGAGAAGCGCATAACCGATGACCTTCACGCGGCGGGCGTGGATGATAAAAAGATAAAGAGCGCAGCCGACACCATCCGAAAAAAACAGGAAGGTGTAGATAGCGTCTCCGACTTAAAGGATCGCTATCGACCCTACGACGAGGCGGCGAAGTACAACAAGCTTGAGAGCTACGCGAAAGGTACGTCTACGTACAGACAAGCCAACACGACGGAGCGAAGCAAGTATGAAAAGATGCTGGAGGACGCGCTTGCCAACAACGACACAGCACAGGAACGGCACGAGAAGGCGCGGGGAATCGGCGTGAGCGACAATCAGTATATGGAACTTCTCATTGCGGCGGATGTCGCGGACCGTACACTACAGAAGAACCGTGACGGATCTAAAAATGAGAGCCAAGGCAACGGCAGCGTTACGCAGGACGAGTATATCGCCGCGCTTGAAATGACCCGTCTTACACGGGAGCAAAAGCGTAAGGCGTTTGCGGCGAAGTGGCCGAAGTCTAAAAACAATCCGTATAATTAAAGTGCGCGCTGTGAGATATACGTATCTTCCTATGATATAATAAAGTGTGTCACGGGAAAGCATAAGTATGATTGACTCCTTATCAACATGGGCGGCGAGGTTTTTACTTTTTTTTACTCGCCGCCCGCCCTCTTTCGGCGGTGAGCTTGAAGTCCACATAGCCCTCGCCGTAACAGCGCTCGATTTACTAGGAATAGAGAATCGGCAGGCAGAGACACGGCGCGGCAACGCCGTGTCTTGCTTTTGTGAGATACGCGGATTAATCCGTGATATTATATATATGTAGGTGCGCACAGCCTACATCTTAACAGCCCACAGCAAGCTGTAACTCATTTTTATGCCCTCCTGTAAAAGCCCTTCGGCGGCAACGCCGGGGGGCTTTTTGTTTTTTGCAAAGCCCGTCGCCAAAATCGTCGCCAAAATATATAGTACAAACTCGCCAAAAATAGCAGATAGATAACGGCGCGGACAAGCGAGAATGTAGGGGGAATCCGCACAAACACTGCATTTATGCGGGGGTTCTTGGGAAAACCGGAGAAAGCATAAGCTTTCGGTCTGTGCTGCTTCGACCCAGTAATCATGCGGGGTTCTCGTTTTCGTCGCCAATTTCGTCGCCATTTAGGACTTTTTCAAAGTAGGTTTGGGCGGCGTTTTGTGACGGTGCAGCGAACTCCTCCACGTCGCGCAGGTAGTGCTTGCCGGGGGTGGCCATCGAGGCCCAGCCGCCGTTACGCATGATATAGTAGTCCGGCATTCCGAGCGAGTGTGCGACAGTCGCCCAGTAGGCCCGGAGGTCATGGAAGCGAAAGTGTGGCGCCCCGATTCTCTTGACGATATGGTCGAAACGATGCGTTACGGCGTTCGGCGAGAGCCGGGTGACACGTTCGCCCGGCGGGATCTCCTT
>CAMVGI010000214.1 GCA_947166955.1 uncultured Clostridia bacterium
CTCGGGTTGCCCGCCGGAGCTGATGCGCCGGGCCGCGGATCCCAACGAGATGCATATGATCGGAATCGTCAGCGTCTACGGACAGACCGAGTCTTCTCCCGGCAGCACCATGTCCGCCTGGACCGATCCGCTGGATCTGCGCGTGGAGACGGTGGGTTACGCCTTTCCCCACATCCGCTGCAAGATCGTCGATCCCGAGACGGGCGAGGAAGTTCCCGACGGGCAGAGCGGCGAGTTCTGCGCCAAGGGCTACAACCAGATGAAGGGCTACTACAAGATGCCCGACGCCACGGGCGAAACCGTGGACGCAGACGGCTGGCTGCACTCCGGCGACCTCGCCTGCCGCGATGAAAACGGCTGCTACCGCATCACGGGACGACTCAAGGACATGATCATCCGCGGCGGCGAAAACCTCTATCCCAAAGAACTGGAGGAGTTTCTCTACACCCACCCCGCCGTCAAGGACGTGCAGGTCGTCGGCGTGCCGGACGAGAAGTACGGCGAGGAGGCGCTGGCGTGCGTCATCCCGCGCGAGGGCGCGTCTGTCACCGTCGAGGATATCCGCGATTTCTGCGTCGCGCGGCTCGCGCGGCACAAGGTGCCGAAGTACATCGAGTTTGTCGAATCGTTTCCGATGAACGCCGCGGGAAAGGTATTGAAGTACAAGATGCGCGAGGAAGCCGCGAAGCGCCTCGGTTTGACAAAGCAGTGAACTGCTTTGTCAAACCGGACGACAAAATGCCATTTCGCTCGCCGCTTATGCGGCAACCGCGAAATATGGCGGTAAAATCCTCAAGAGGATTTTACAAAACGCTCACATGGAGGTCTCTATGAGTAATCAGAACTTCGTCACCATGGACGGCAACGAAGCCGCCGCGACCATGGCGTATCCCTTCACCGAGATCGCCGCGATCTACCCCATCACGCCGTCGAGCCCGATGGCGGGCCTCACCGACGCGTGGAGCGCCAAGGGCCGCAAAAACATTTTCGACCAGACCGTCACGCTCACGGAGATGCAATCCGAAGCGGGCGCGATCGGCGCGGTACACGGCGCGCTGCAAACCGGCGCGCTCTCGACCAGCTTCACGTCCTCGCAGGGCCTGATGCTGATGATTCCCGTTTTGTACCGCATCGCGGGCGAGCGCCTGCCCGCGGTGCTGCACGTCGCGTCCCGCACCGTCGGCACGCACGCGATGAGCATTTTCGGCGACCACAGCGACGTGATGGCATGCCGCGAAACCGGCTTTGCCCTGCTCTCCACGGGCAGCGTGCAGGAGGTCGCCGACCTCGCCTCCGTCGCGCACCTCGCCGCGATTGAAAGCAGCATCCCGTTTCTGCACTTCTTCGACGGGTTCCGCACCTCGCACGAGATCAACAAGATCGAGCTTCCCGATCCCTGCGCGATTGCCGCGCTGCTCGACCGCGAGGCGCTCCGCCGCTTCAAGGACCGCGCGCTCAACCCCGAGCATCCGACGCTGCGCAACACCGTGCAGAACGGCGACGTCTACTTTCAGGTGCGTGAGGCGAACAACCCCGACTACGCCGCGCTGCCGGACGTCGTGGAGCGGTATTTCGCGAAGATCAGCGCTCTCACGGGACGGGAATACCATCTATTCAACTACTACGGCGACCCCGACGCCACCGACGTGGTCGTCGCCATGGGCAGCGTCTCCGGCGCGGCGCACGAGGCGGTGGACGCGCTGCGCGCCGAGGGCCGCAGGGTCGGATACGTGCAGGCGCACCTCTACCGCCCGTTCTCCGTCGAATATTTCCTCCGCGCGCTGCCGGAGAGCGTGGAGCGCGTCGCGGTGCTCGACCGCTGCAAGGACATGGGCGCGCTGGGCGAGCCGCTTTATGAGGACGTGTGTACCGCACTCATGCGCGCGGGGCGCACGCTGCGCGTGCTCGGCGGGCGCTACGGGCTTTCCTCCAAGGACACCGACCCCGCGCAGCTCGTCGCCGTGTTCGACAACCTCGCTTCGGAAACGCCGGTCAACGGCTTCACCATCGGCATCGACGACGACGTGACGCACCTCTCGCTCCCCGCGCGCGAGGGGCGGCGCTTCGGCGCGGGCGTGGCTGCGTGCAAGTTCTGGGGACTGGGCGGCGACGGCACCGTGGGCGCGAACCACAACACCGTGCGCATCATCAACGAGACGACGCCAAAGTACGGACAGGCGTACTTCGAGTACGACTCGAAGAAGTCCTTCGGCGTGACGAAATCGCATCTGCGCTTCTCCGACCACCCCATCGAAAGCAGCTACTACGTCAAGCGCGCGGACTTCGTCGCCTGCCACAATCCAACCTTCATCAATCAATACGACGTGGCGCAGGAACTCAAGGACGGCGGGACGCTTCTTTTGAACTGCCAATGGAAACCGGAGGAGCTTGGCAAAAAACTCTCCCCCGCCGTGCGGCGCACGCTCGCGCAAAAGCGCGCGAAGCTCTATATCATCGACGCCATCGGCATCGCGGAAAAGCTCGGCCTCGGCAGCCATACGAACACGGTGCTGCAATCGGCGTTCTTCTCGCTTATGGAAATCATTCCGAAGGAACAGGCGCTTGCGGAGATGAAAAACGCCGCGCGCAAGGCATACTTCGCCAAGGGCGACGAGGTGATCGCGAAAAACCTCGCCGCCATCGACGCGGGCGCGGACGCGCCTGTGCGCGTCGAGATCCCCGCGTGCTGGGCGGACGCCGCGGACGCGTCCGCCGAGGCCGTAAAGCGTCCCGCCGTGGTGGATAACATTCTCTTCCCCATCAACCGCCAGAAGGGCGACAACCTTCCGGTGAGCGCCTTCCGCGATTACAGGGACGGACACATCGACATGGGCCTGACCGCCTTTGAAAAGCGCGGCATCGCGACGCACATCCCGAAGTGGGACGCGGAAAAATGCCTGCAATGCAACCGCTGCGCGCTCGTCTGCCCCCACGCGGTCATCCGTCCGTATCTGCTCACGGAGGAGGAATGCGCCGCCGCGCCCGCGGGTTTTGAAACCGTCGGTGCAAACGGCGCGGCGAAGGGGCTTCGCTTCACGATGCAGGTCTCCGCGCTCGACTGCACGGGCTGCGGCTCCTGCGCGGCGGTCTGCCCCGCGAAGGACAAGGCGCTCACGATGGTTCCCGCCGCGTTCACGGAGGAAAACCGCGCCTGCTGGGACTATGCGCTCTCGCTTCCGGACAAGGGCGATGTGTTCGACCCCTACAGCGTCAAGGGAAGCCAGTTCCGCACGCCGCTCGTCGAGTTCTCCGCCGCCTGCGCGGGCTGCGGCGAAACGCCGTACGCAAAGCTCCTGACGCAGCTGTTCGGCGAGCGCGTCTATTGGGCAAACGGCACGGGCTGCTCGCAGGCGTGGGGCGCGCCGATGCCCGGCATTCCCTACACCACGAACAAGCGCGGCTTCGGCGTCGCGTGGACGAACAGCCTCTTTGAAAACAACGCCGAGCTTACGCTCGGGATGTTCCTCTCCGTGCGGCAGCAGCGCGAAAACGTGCGCGCCAAGGTGACGGCGTATCTCGCCGAAACGCACAGTGCCGCGGCGCAAGCGTGGCTCGACGCCTACGAGGACTTCGACGCCTCGCGGAGCGCGAGCGACGCGCTGATCGCGGAACTGGAGGCAGACGGCGGCGAACGCGCGCGGGCCATTCTGGAGCGGCGCGACCAGCTCGCCAAGAAAACCTTCTGGATGTTCGGCGGCGACGGCTGGGCGTACGACATCGGCTTCGGCGGATTGGACCACGTGATCGCCTCCGGCGAGGACATCAACGTCTTCGTCAT
>CAMVGI010000215.1 GCA_947166955.1 uncultured Clostridia bacterium
GATGTCGGAAATGCCGAGCGGAATGGTGGAGGTGATAAACGTGAGCTTGCCGGTGGCGATGGGCTTATCACTGTTCTCATCGGCATAGATGCCGTAGGTGATCTCATAGGTGCCGGACTGGTTGGGGACGTAATAAAGCTTGGAAATCAAGGACTTAGCGATGTAATCGTTGGCAGAAATGGTGCGGGTATGTCCGCTGGTCTGATGCAGCGTGCCGGAGGAGGGAGCATTTGCCGCGCCGTCAAACTTGATGCCGCCCCAATTAGAACCGCCGATTGCGCCGTTGATCGCGGCGAGGAGCTGGGAATAGAGACTCGTCGTGCCGGCAGTCGGTTCAGCGGAGAACGTGTAGGGCTTTACTTCGCTAAGATTCACAGAAATGTCAAGCGAGGTGCCGTCCACGGAGAGGATCAGCTCGCCAGAGCAGATGACCGAGCCAACAGCGGAATTATACGTGTAAGCGGTGTAAGGAACGGTGTAGGTGCCGGAGCGCGTGGGCGTGAAATACAACTCGTCGATACGGGAGGCGTCCACGATCGTGCCGTTCGAAACACGGTTGTTGTTTGCGGCGGCCGAATCGGTATAAAGCGCGCCGACGTTGCTGCTGGCGTTGCTCACCTCACCGAACTTGATTGAGCCGAACGTACCGATGGAACTGTTAATGATCTGCGCGGCGTTCTTTCCGCTGGGATCGGCGCTGGGAGCGCTGAACACATAGTTCTTGCTGCCGTCAACGGGAATGCGTACGGTCCGCGTCGGAACGGCGATCGAGATGGTGATGGTGGCGTTGATCGTGTTATAGGGCTTGCTCGGATTGTTCTGATCTTTGTCCGTTACAGTGGCGGTACATTTGAAGGTACCCTCGGCGGTGGGCTCGAGGTACATTTCACGAAGCTCATCGAAATAGTAAAGATCTTTGGCCTTGACCTCGTCTCCGCCCTTGGAACGAAGAGTGCCGTTTGCCTTGTTCAGGCTGGGGAAGGTTACTTGCAGGGGCTTCGTTCCATAAGCGCTGTTGAATTGCGAAAGCAGACTGTCGCGGATGTCCTGCATGGAGAAATTGACCCCGACCGTCGCGTTGCCGGTGAGGTCGGAGGAGGGCGCGAGCACGGAAACCTCCACCTTGTCTTCGACTGTGATGCCGTCCACCTTGGCGGAAATAACCGCGCCGCCGGGCGTCTTGCCCGTCACCTTGCCGTTTGCGTCGACCGTGGCAACGGCAGGCTTGGTGGACTCGTAAGTAACCGTCGGCTTACCGAAACCGCTGGGATAGCTGGGAGTCGTTTTGAACGCAAGCTGCGCGGTCTTGCCGGCCTGAACGCTGACATTGTTCTGCGCGAAGGAGATAGAGGAAACATCCACGGCGTCCATCGCAACTTCAATGACGAACGGATCGGAACGTTTCTTGCTGGTATCGACACCGCCCGCGGCAACTTCGTCCAAAATGGCGGTCACGGTACATTTTACGGGAGACCGATCGGAACCGTTGTTCGGTCTGGCCTTCAGCGTGATCTTGGCCTGCGCGCCGCTGACCTTGGTGTCCTCGCTCACAACGTCAAGGGGCGCGTTGCTGCTGCGCTCCCATTGGATCTTGCCGGTGTAGGTCGAAGGAGTAACAATGGCGGTAATGGTGATGGTACCGTTGTGCTCGTCGCTGCGATAATAGATCTTGCCGCTGGGAACGTTTGAACTGAGCTGGACATCGGTTGCTCCAACGGCGCCTTCGGTGCCGCTCGTTTCGCCGCTGCTCGGCGCGGGGTCCTCTCCCTCGCCTGCTGCCCGCGCCGCGGGCGCCATCGGCAGTATGAGCGCGATGGCAAGTAAAATGGAAAAGACGGATCTCCACATTCTGTTCATCATTGATTACCTCTTTCTATCAAATATTTTCTGCTTTTTAACCGATCTGGCGCGCGTCAAACTCCGCGTCGCTGTATTCCACGCTGCGGATGTCCGCGCCCAGCGAACGAAGCTTGCCGACGATGTCCTCGTAGCCGCGCTCGATATACTGCACGTTCAGGATCTCGCTCGTGCCTCGCGCCGCCAGTGCCGCGACGACCATCGCCGCGCCCGCCCGCAGGTCGAACGCCTGCACGCACGCGCCGGAGAGGTGGCTTACGCCCTCGACGATGGCGGTGCGCCCCTCGACGTGGATCTGCGCGCCCATGCGCGTCAGCTCGCCGACGTAGCGGTAGCGGTTGTCCCATACGCCCTCGGTCACGATGCTTGTGCCCTGCGCGAGCGCGAGAACGGTCGTGATCTGTGGCTGCATGTCGGTCGGAAAACCTGGGTAAGGCAGCGTCTTGACGTTCGCGCGCGTGAGCGTGCCGTCGCGGCGGATACGCAGCGTATCGTCCTTTTCCTCGACCTCCACGCCCATTTCCTGCAGCTTCGCGGTGATGCAGTCCATATGCTTGGGGATAATGCCGCGCACCAGCACGTCGCCGCCCGCGGCGGCGACCGCCGCCATATAGGTGCCCGCCTCGATCTGGTCGGGGATGATGGCGTAGGTTCCGCCGTGCAGCGATTCCACGCCGAAAATGCGGATCGTGTCCGTACCTGCGCCCTTGACGTTCGCGCCCATGGAGTTCAGGAAGTTCGCGAGGTCGACGATGTGCGGCTCCTTGGCGGCGTTTTCGATGATCGTCGTGCCGTCGGCAAGCGCCGCCGCCATCATAATGTTCATCGTCGCGCCGACAGAAACGACGTCAAGATAGATGTTCGCGCCCTTCATGCGCCCGCCTTCGGCGTTCGCGACGATATAATCGCCCTCGCGCACATCGGCGCCCATCGCGGCAAAGCCTTTGACGTGCTGGTCGATGGGCCGCACGCCGCCGAAGTTGCAGCCGCCCGGCATCGAGACCTCCGCGCTGCCGAAACGGCCGAGCAGAGCGCCGATGAGGTAATAGGACGCGCGCAGCTTGTGCGCGAGATCCTGCGGGACATGCGTCGTGCGGATGTGCCGGCAGTCGATCTCAACGTCCGTCGCATTTAAAAGACGCACATTTGCGCCCAATTGTTCCAATATTTTCAAAAGAACCGTGACGTCCGAGATCTGCGGCACGTTCTCGATGCGGCACACACCGTCCACCAAAAGCGCGGCGGGGATGATGGCGACGGCGGCGTTTTTCGCGCCGCTGATGCGCACTTCGCCGTGCAGCGGCTGTCCGCCCGTTATCACATATTTCTGCATAGATGCTCCTTCAAATAGGGGAATTACGGCATGCGGCCGTCAAAACTGCTATAGTATTCACATAATGCGGCAATCCTATGCTGCATGATTTTTGCATACCACGTTACATATACCATAAATGGCAGAAAAAAGCAATCCTTATTCGCGATTTCTTTCGTGAAAAGCAAGACACGCGGGACGTTACGCCCCGCGTGTTACCTCACCCGTGATTGAGTTTACATAATATTGACCCGCATCGGTGCCTACGCTCCATGCCGGCACAAGGCGCTGGGAGACGGAGGCGGTGCTTTGCAGCAGATAGCCGCCGTCTACGCCGGTGATCGCGGCGCAGACCTCGCCGCTTTGACGGGAGTGGTCCAAAAAGCGCACGAGCGCGGTCACGCCGCTGATTCCGGCACCATGTTCTCCGACCGCCTCAACGGGAGGCACGAAGGAGCCGACGGCGGAAACGAGCCGTTTTTTCTCGAAATGCAGCGTCAGCGCCGCGTTGAAGACCGCGGCGTTGGGCAGCGTTCGCACGGCGGTCACCGTGCCGCTGCCGTCCGAAAGGTCGGAGGAGAGCGTCGAATAGCCGTGCGCGGCGAA
>CAMVGI010000216.1 GCA_947166955.1 uncultured Clostridia bacterium
GCAGCGAGGCGACCTCCGGCACGCTGACCCGCAACTGAACTGCATAAAACCGCAAAAAATAAGACGGCTCGCCGCCGTCTTATTTTTTGTGTCCGACGAGGTCGCAGGCGTCCTTGTGGCCGCAGTAGTTGCAGTCGTTGTCCGGATCGCAGGCGATCGCCCTGTCGAGATACGCGCGCACCGCCTCGTCCGCGCCGCCGGAGGCGTCCGGCGCGAGCAGTAGCCCCGCAAGCGCGAGCGCATGCTTTTCCTCCGCGTCCAGCGTGCCGCAGACCACCACATCCGCGCCGCAGCGCTCCAGCGCGGCAAGCGCCGTGTCGAAACCGCCGCCCTCTGTCGGTACGCGCGTCCGCCGCAGGAGTCTCCCATGGTCGTCCTCATAAAGATAGAACGCCTCGCACGCGCCGAACGGCGTGCTGATCTCCTCCCCCGTGACGGGGACCGCGATGCGCATGGCGCCGCCTCCTTTTCTTTTCGTGTTTTCAGCATATCACGTCCGCCGTCTGTTTGCAACGCCCAACCGCGCGGTCTTCCGCGCGGATTTCTTATGGATTTTTGCCATTGTTTTTTCCCGCCAAAGCGTCTAAAATGTCGATTCTGGAGCGAGTGCTCCGTCATAACAGTCAAAAAGGAAGGCGTTTTTATGTACGCATTGCTCAACGTCGCGTTCGCCCTGCTCGCGGGGCTGATGATGACGCGGCTTTTCAACAAGGGGCATCTGCCCGACGTGACGGCGTTTCTTGTCGCGGGCGTGCTGATCGGGCCGTTCTGCCTCGGCCGTCTCGGCATCCCCGGCCTCGGGTTCCCAACCTATGAGGACGTGGCGGCGCTGGAGGTCATCTCGAACGTCGCGATGGGCTTCATCGCGTTCTCCATCGGCAACGAGTTCCGCCTCGAACAGCTGCGCCGCACGGGACGTCAGGCGCTCGTCATCGGCGTGGTGCAGGCGCTGTGCGCCACGGCGCTCGTCGACTGCTGCCTGCTCGCGTTCCACACGTTCCGCCCCGAAGCGCTCTCCGCGCCCGCGGCGATCACGCTCGGCGCCATCGCGGCGGCGACCGCGCCTGCGGCGACGCTGATGGTCGTGCGGCAATACAAGGCGCACGGCGAGCTGACGAGCCTGCTGCTGCCCATCGTCGCGCTCGACGACGCGGTGGGTCTGATCGTCTTCGCCGTGTCGTTCGGCATCGCGCGCGCGCTCATTTCCGGCGCCGTGAGCCTTGTCTCCGTTCTCGTCGAGCCGCTGCTGGAAATCGTGCTCTCGCTGCTGCTCGGCGCCGCCGCTGGCAGCATCCTGACGAAGCTGGAGACGATGTTCCACTCCAACACCAACCGCACGTCGATGACGATCGCGTTCGTGTTCCTGACCGTCGGCCTTTCGTCGCTGCGCTTTGAGATCGGCGGCGTGCACATCGGCTTTTCGTCCCTGCTCGTGTGCATGATGCTCGGCACGATGTTCTGCAACTACAGCCAGCTTTCCGACGACCTGATGCGCCGCGCGGATGTCTGGTCGCAGCCGCTGCTCGCGGTGTTCTTCGTCGTCAGCGGCGCGGAGCTGCAGCTGGAGGTCTTTTCCCAGCCGATGCTCGTGCTCATCGGCGTCGTCTACATCCTCTCGCGCTCGCTCGGCAAGTATTTCGGCGCGTACTTCTCCGCCCACGCCACCGGATGCAGCGAAAACGTCGTCAAACACCTCGGCGTCACGCTGCTGCCGCAGGCGGGCGTCGCGCTGGGTATGTGCGTCACGGCGCAGAAGCTCGGCGAGACGGACGGCCTGATCGTGCGCAACATCATTCTCTTCTCCGTGCTCGTCTACGAGCTGGTCGGCCCGCTGATGACCAAGGAGGCGCTCAAGGCCGCCGGCGAGATCACCGAGAAGCCCAAGGAGATTGTCGAGCGCCGCGCCCGCGCGCTTGAGGCGACGCAGCCCAAGGAGCTTGCCGAACGCTACAACGCCCGCAGGGGCAGGCGTTACGGGAAGTGAAACGTTCAAAAAAAGACGTCATGCGATTTGCATGACGTCTTTTTCTTGTGCTTCACGACAGCAGCACCGAATCCGTTTCCTCCTGTACGCCCGCGAGGGCGGCAAAGCGGTCGAGCAGGTCCTGCTTGGTGAGGTGTTTCTTCTCCTCGCCGGAGATGTCGAGGATGATGTGGCCGTGGTGCATCATGATGATGCGGCTGCCGTGGGTCAGCGCGTCGCGCATGTTGTGCGTGATCATCAGCGCCGTAAGCCCGTTTTCTGCCACGATGCGGTCGGAAAGCTCCAGCACCTTCGCGGCGGTGGCGGGGTCGAGCGCCGCCGTGTGCTCGTCGAGCAGCAGCAGCTTCGGCTTTTGCAGCGACGCCATCAAAAGCGTCAGCGCCTGACGCTGCCCGCCGGAGAGAAGCCCCACCTTGTCCTCCAGGCGAGTCTCAAGGCCGAGGCCGAGCGTCGCGAGCTTCTCGCGGTAGACCTCGCGCTCCGCGCGCGTCACGCCCCACTTGAGGCCGCGCGCCTTGCCGCGGCGGTTGGCGAGCGCGAGATTCTCCTCGATCTGCATGTTCGGCGCGGTGCCCATCATGGGGTCCTGAAACACGCGGCCGATGAACGCCGCGCGCTTGTGCTCCGGAAGCGCCGTGACGTCCGCGCCGTCGATGAGGATGCGTCCGCCGTCCACGGGCCAGACGCCCGCGACCGCGTTCAAAAGCGTGGATTTGCCCGCGCCGTTGCCGCCGATGACCGTGACGAACTCGCCGGGGGCGAGATGCAGGTCGAGATTTTGCAACGCGCGCGTTTCGTGGATGGTGCCGGGATGGAAGGTCTTGGAGACGCGTTCAAGCTTCAGCATTTCTCACGCCTCCTTCCGTGCGTCCGCGTGTCTGCGGACTTCCGCTTCCTTGCGCTGCGCGCGCAGATACGGCACGGCAAGGAAAACGGCGACGATCAGCGCCGTGAAGAGCTTGAGGTCGTTCGGGTCGAGCCGCAGCCACAAGATCACGACCATAACGAGGTAATAGATCACGCCGCCGAGCACGACGAAGCCGAGCCGCACGGCAAAGTTGGAGCCTTTGCGGAAAAACGCGTCGCACAGCACCTCGCCGATGATGATGGACGCAAGGCCGATGACGATGGCGCCGCGGCCCATGTTGATGTCCGCCGTGCCCTGGAACTGCGTCATCAGTCCGCCCGAGAGCGCGACGAGTCCGTTCGAGAGCGCGAGGCCGATGAGCTTCATGTTGTTCACGTTGATGCCCTGCGCGCGGCTCATGTTCGGATTGGAGCCGGTGGCGCGCAAGGCGCTGCCCTGCTCGGTGCCGAAATACCAATACAGGACGCCGACAAGCAGCGCGGCGAGCAGCGCTCCCACCACAATCGCCTGCGGGATGTAGAGGGAGGAGAGCAGGAAGCCCTTCCCCTTCGACTCCCAGATCAGGCCGAACTTTTTCACGCTCGCGGTCTGGTTGGACTTGCCCATGATGCGCAGGTTGATCGAATAAAGCGCAAACTGCGTCAGGATACCGGCGAGAATCGCGGGTATTCCGAGTTTCGTATGCAGAAGCCCCGTGCAGAGGCCGCACAAAACACCGACGAGCACCGCGGCAAGCAGCGCCGCGACGCCGCTCCAGCCCGCAAGCATCAGCATGACCGTCACCGCGCCGCCGGTGGCGAAGGTACCGTCAACGCTTAAGTCCGCGACGTCCAGCAGCCGGAAGGTAATGTATACGCCGAGCGCCATTAAGCCCCAGATGATGAGATCGGAAGAGCGTCGTGTAGGG
>CAMVGI010000217.1 GCA_947166955.1 uncultured Clostridia bacterium
GTCATATCCTCTTTGAGATCGGCGATACGGAGCTGATCTGCCGTCGTCTTGAGGGCGAATTTCTCGACTATAAAAACGCCATTCCGCGCAAGAACCCCATCGGGATCACCGTGGACTGCAAGACGATGATGGAAAGCCTCGACCGCGTGAGCGTCGTCATCAGCGAAAAACTCAAAAGTCCCGTGCGCTGCGTGTTCGGCGCGGACAAGGTGACGTTTTCCGCCAAGACCGCGAGCGGCGAAGCGAAGGACGTGTGCAAGGTGCAGGGCGACGGCAAGGATCTGGAGATTGGCTTCAACAACCGCTACCTCTCCGAAGCGCTGCGCTATGCGCCGGCGGATACGGTGCGGCTCGAACTCAACAGCGGCATTTCCCCCGCCATCATCGTGCCGACCGAGGGCGAGGAAAACTTCCTCTATATGGTTCTGCCGGTGAGATTGAAGGCTTGATCTGCTATGGAAAGCGTTAAAATCACAACCGAATACATCAAATTACAGGACGCGTTGAAGCTTGCGTCGCTGGTTTCGACCGGCGGCGAGGCGAAGATCGTGATTGCCGGCGGCGAGGTCGCGGTCAACGGCGAGATCTGCACCCAGCGCGGCAAAAAGCTGCGCGCGGGCGATACGCTGCGCTATCACGGGCACGAGCTGACGGTGGAACATGCGGATCAATGAACTGACGCTCGTCAATTTCCGCAACTACGCGGAGCAGTCGCTGTCCTTCGCGCCGGACGTCAACGTGATCGTGGGCGAAAACGCGCAGGGCAAGACGAATCTGCTCGAAGCCGTCGTCTATCTCTCCTGCGCGCGCTCGAACCGGGCGCGTTCGGATCGGGAACTGATCCGCTTCGGCGAAACGGAGGCAAGTCTTTGCGGCGCGATCTTCTCGCGCGAGCGCGATTTTACCGTGGAAACGCGGCTGTTTGCCGGAAAACGAAGACAAATCAAAATCAATCAGGTGCCCGCAAAACGCGCAAGCGAGCTGTCAGGCGTGCTGGGCACGGTATTTTTCTGTCCCGAGGACTTAAACCTCATTCGCGACGGCGCGGCGGCGCGGCGGCGGTTCATGGACCAGTCGCTCTGCCAGCTCCGGCCGCGGTACGCGCAGGCGCTCGCGGAATATAACCGCCTCTACGAGCACAAAACGCGCATTCTGCGCGACAGCGGAGAGCATCCCGCGCTGCGCGACACGCTGCCGGAGTTCAACACGCGCATGGCGCTTGCCGGCGCGGTGCTCATCCATTATCGCGCGCGGTTCTGCGCCCGTCTCGCGGAGTACGCCGCCGTGGCGCACCGCGAATGCTCCGGCGGAAAAGAGACGCTCGCGCTCTCCTATGAAACGGTCAAGACCGTCGAAGACCCCTTCGCGGAGCAGGGAACGCTCGTGGAGCAGCTTCTCGCGCATCAAAGAGCGCACGGGGAGGCGGAACTTGCCGCGCGGCTGTGCCTTTCGGGACCGCACAAGGACGACATCGCCGCCGAGATCGGCGGCAGGAGCGCGCGGCAGTTTTCCTCGCAGGGGCAGACGCGCACCGCGGCGCTCGCCTTGAAGCTTGCCGAGCGGGATATTTATAAGGAGATCACGTCCCAATCGCCGGTGCTGCTGCTCGACGACGTGCTTTCCGAGTTGGACGTGAAGCGGCAGGAATACGTTTTGAACCGCATCTCCGGCGGGCAGGTGTTTATCTCCTGCTGCGAGGAGGACCGCCTGGAAACGCTGCTCGGCGGCAGGGTGCTGTATGTGGAAAACGGACAAGTGCGGGAGGGCTGAGGCGTGTATCTGAACATCGGCAACGATCAGCTTCTGCCGGAAAAGCGCATCATCGGCGTCTTCGACTTGGAGATCACGTCGCAGTCGAAGATCACCTCCGCCTTTCTCAAAAACGCGCAGCGCGACGGCGTCGTGCTCGACGTGTGCGAGGACGTGCCAAAATCGTTTCTGGTCTGCGACCATCCGTATCACAGGCAGATCGTTTATTTATCGCAATTGAACAGCCGGACCCTTCAGGGCCGCGCTGAGGAACAGGAGAAAAGAGTATGAACGAAGAACAGAACATGGTGACTGCGGTCGAACAGGAGTACAACGCCTCCGAAATTCAGGTTTTGGAGGGTCTGGAGGCCGTTCGCAAGCGCCCGGGCATGTATATCGGCTCGACCTCGCTGAGCGGATTGCACCACCTCGTCTATGAGATCGTGGACAACTCGATCGACGAAGCGCTCGCGGGCTACTGCACCGAGATCGAGGTCGACATCAACCCCGACGGCACCATCACCGTCGTGGACAACGGCCGCGGCATCCCCGTGGACGTGCAGCCGCAGACCGGACGGCCCGCGCTGGAGGTCGTGTTCACCGTGCTGCACGCGGGCGGCAAGTTCGGCGGCGGGGGCTACAAGGTCTCCGGCGGTCTGCACGGCGTCGGCGCGAGCGTTGTGAACGCGCTTTCCGAATGGCTCGCCGTGCAGGTGCACAAGGACGGCAGCATCTATGAGATGAAGTTCGCCCGCGGGCACATCACGCAAGAGATGAAGGTCGTCGGCACGACCGACCGCACCGGCACGACCGTCACCTTCAAGCCCGACCCCGAGATGTTCGAGGACACGGTCTACTCCTACGAAACGCTGCATACGCGCATGCGCGAGGAGGCGTTTTTGAACGCGGGGCTCAAGATCCGCACCGTGGATAAGCGCGAGGGGCAGGAGCAGAGCGACGAGCTGTGCTACGAGGGCGGCATCCGCGAGTTCGTGTCCTTCCTCAACAAGTCCAAGGATGCGCTGCACGAAAAGGTCATCTACATGAGCGGCCGCAAGGACGACAGCTTTGCCGAGATCGCGCTGCAGTACAACGACGGGTATCAGGAGAATATCATCTCCTTTGCCAACGACGTGCGCACGCCCGAGGGCGGCATGCACGAGACGGGCTTCAAGGCCGCGCTCACGCGCGTGCTGAACAACTACGGCATGAAAAACGGCATCATCAAGGGCGACGACAAGGTCTCCGGCGAGGACTGCCGCGAGGGGCTGACCGCGGTGATCTCCGTCAAGCTGCCCGACGCGCAGTTCGAGGGCCAGACCAAGCAGAAGCTCGGCAACAGCGAGATGCGCACGCTGGTCGACAACGTCGTTTCCGACAAGCTTGACCAGTTTTTGGAGGAGAATCCCGCCGTCGCGCGCGCCGTTCTCGATAAGGCGATGATGGCCAACCGCGCCCGCGAGGCGGCGAGAAAAGCGCGCGAGAACATCCGCCGCAAGAGCGCCCTCGGCGGCGCCGCGATGCCGGACAAGCTGCGCGATTGCAACGAGAATAACCCCGAACTGACCGAAATTTACATCGTCGAGGGCGACAGCGCAGGCGGCAGCGCGACGAGCGGACGCGACAGCCGTTTTCAGGCGATTTTGCCGCTGTGGGGCAAGATGCTCAACGTGGAAAAGGTGCGCGCCGACAAGATCTACGGCAACGACAAGCTTCAGCCCGTCATTGTCGCGCTCGGCGCGGGGCTTGGCGAGGACTTCGACGTCAACAAGCTCCGCTATCACAAGGTCATCATCATGGCGGATGCGGACGTGGACGGCAGCCATATCCGGACGCTCCTTCTGACGTTCTTCTTCCGCTACATGCGCCCGCTGATCGAAAACGGCTATGTTTACGCCGCCGTGCCGCCGCTTTACAAGCTTAAGCGCGGCAAGACCACGCGCGTCGCGTTCTCCGACGAGGAGCGCGACGCGGTGAGCACGGAACTGCGCGCCGGCAA
>CAMVGI010000218.1 GCA_947166955.1 uncultured Clostridia bacterium
GGACTTCGAAGGTATGGCGGTGGAGCGCGTCGTCGAGGTGGACGATGGGCGCGGGCGGCTCCCCGCCCTTTGCCGCGGCGCGCGCGCGCGCCGCCTGCTCGACAAGGTCGAGGAAACCCAAACGGTCGTCCGTTCCGGCGAGCACGTCGACCTCCAGCGCCGCGACGTCCTCCGCGTGGGTCTGGGCGTAGCTGCCGCAGGCGGCGACGACGGCGTCCGGATTGCGCGTTTTGGCGCGGCGGAGCATCTGGCGGGATTTCTTGTCGCTCACGGCGGTCACGGAGCAGGTGTTGACGATGTAGGCGTCCGCCTCGTCCTCAAAATCGACGAGCGTATGCCCGCGCTGCCTGAGCTCACGCTCGATGGCCTGGGTTTCATATTGGTTCACCTTGCAGCCCAAGGTGCAGATGGCGATTCGCATGCGGCTTTCCTCTTGCTATTTTTTTAACGTATCGGTATAATCAAAACCATTGTAACGTGATTTTCCATGACATGCAAGCACAAGATAAGAGGAGGCGGACGCATGATCTATCTCGACCACGCCGCGACCGCACCCGTGCCGCCCGAGGTGGCGGACGCGGTGCGCGAGGCGCTTGTCAACCAATACGGCAACCCCAGTTCACAATATGCGTTGGGGCGCGAAGCGAAAGCCCTTGTCGACCGCTGCCGCGAAACGGTCGCAAACGCGCTGGGCTGTGAGGCGCCGCGCCTTGCGTTCACCTCCTGCGGCACGGAGAGCGACAATTGGGCGCTCCGTCTCGCCGCGCATCAAAACCGCCGCGTCGGAAAGCATATCGTCACCACCGCGGTCGAACACAGCGCCGTGCTGGAGCCCTGCCGTCAGCTGGAGCAGGAGGGCTGGACGGTCACGTACCTCAAGCCGGACGGAAACGGCAATATCACCGCGGCGCAGGTGCTCTCCGCGGTGCGCGAGGACACGGCGCTCGTGTCCGTGATGCTTGTGAACAACGAAACCGGCTGCGTGTTCCCGATCCGCGAGATCGCGGACGGCCTGCGCGCGCGCGGTTCGATGGCGCTGCTGCACACCGACGCGGTGCAGGGCTTTTTAAAGCTCCCGTTCCGCGCGGATACGCTCGGCGCCGACCTCATCTCGATCAGCGGACACAAGCTCGGCGCGCCGAAGGGCGTGGGCGCGCTCTACCTCGGCGAGCGCGTCAAAAATCCGCGTCCGCTGCTCGCGGGCGGCGGGCAGGAGGACGGCCGCCGCTCGGGCACGGAGGCGACGGCGCAGCTCGCGGGCTTTGCCAAAGCGGTCGAGCTGCGAACGGCGCGGCTCGACGAATCGCTCGCGCATATGGCGGAGATCAAGGCGTACGCGCTTGAGCGTCTGCTCGCCATCGAGGGCGTGGAGCGCGTGGGGAACGGGACCGCGCCGCACGTCCTCGCGATCTCGCTCGTGGGCTATCCGTCGGCGAACGTCGTGCAGGAGCTGGGCGCGGAGGGCATCTGCATCAGCGCGGGCAGCGCCTGCCACCGCGGAAAGGCAAGCCACGTCTACGAGGCGATGGGGCTTCCCAAGAAGGTCAAGGCGGGCGTGCTGCGCGTGAGCTTCGGCCCCGAGACCTCGCGCGAAGACGCCGACGCGCTCGCGGACGCGCTCACGCGCCACCGCGACAAGCGTTTCCCGATGCTGTAAAAAAGAACCGCTCCAATCGGAGCGGTTCTTTTTCGTAATACGGAGCGCTTACGCCTTGGTCTTGATCGTGCCGCCCTCCCACTTGGTCACGCACAGCGAGCAGGAAATGTCGCCGGTGACGTTGAGGCAGGTACGGCCCATGTCGAAGAGACGGTCGACCGCGACGATGAGGCCGATGTAGTCGACGGGAATGCCTAGCGCGGTCAGCACCATCGTCAGCATGATCATGCCGGCGCCGGGCGTGCCCGCCGTGCCGATGGAGGCGAGCGTCGCGGTGACGACGACGGTGACCATCTGGCCGATCGTGAGGTTGATGCCCGCGCAGGAGGCAAGGAACACGGTGGCGACGCACTGATAGATCGCGGTACCGTCCATGTTGATCGTCGCGCCGAGCGGCAGAACGAAGGAGGAGATATCCTCCTCGGCGCCGAGGTCGTCGGCGCTCTCCTTGGAGACCGGCAGGGTCGCGGCGGAGGAAGTCGAAGTAAACGCAAAGATCATCGCGGGGGCGGCCTTCTTGAAGAAGGTGACCGGATTCACGCCGGCGAACGCCTTCGCGGAGAACGAATAGACGACGATGGCGTGGACGATGTAGCCGATGTAGGCGCACAGGAGCACCAGCGCCAGAGAGCCGAGGATCTGGGCGCCCTGCGTGGCGACGACCCACGTCATGTAGGTGAACACGCCGATGGGGCTGAGCGAAATGACGAACGCCATCAGGCGCTCGATGACGGCGTAGAAGCTCGTCACGATGTCGCGGCAGAGCTTGCCCTTCTCGCCCGCGGCGAGGATGGAGCCGCCGAAGAAGATCGCGATAACGATGACCTGCAGCATGTTGGCGTCGGTGAACGACTTCCACATGTTGCTCGGGAAGATGCCGACGAGCACGCTCATGAAGCCGCCGAACTCCTTGGCTTCATAGGTGGCCTGGCTGGGGTCGAGCACCGGGAAAAGATGCGCGCCGTTGAAGATGTTGGCGAACACGAGGCCGATCACGCAGGCGATAGCGGTGGTCGCCATGAAGTACGCGACCGTCTTCCAGCCGACCGAGCCGACCTTGCGCAGGTCGCCCATTGAGAGGATACCGTCGATCATCGAGAACAGCACGACCGGTACGACGATGAACTTGAGCAGGTTAACGAAGATGTCGCCAAACGGTTTCAAATAGTTCTTGGTGAAATCACCCGCGCCCGCAAAGTAGCAGATCAAGCCCACCACGATACCGGCTACCAACGCAATGAAAATTTGCATCGGCAGACTCATTTTTTTCTTTTCCATGTACTCACTCTCCCAAAAATAGTCTCAACGGCACACTCCCATCGAGCCGCATCTACTATAACACCTCTTTGGTCATTTTGTCAATCTAATTCGTTTTTTCGGCAAGTTTCTTGTGAATATTGCCACCTTGCATTTTTTTGTGCCATCCTTTATCCTTGGAAAAGAAAAATGCAAAGGGGGATGCCGCGATGACGCTTCGGGTCTTGGATCGAAACAGGATTCGCGTTCGTGGTGTTTTTATTTCCTCCCCCGCCGTTTCCGTTCCCGCAATTGAATTTGATCGTGTTTCCATTCGCCGGTAGAATTTCTACCGGCGTTATTTTTTGCCCAATTCTTTTGCGTTTCCAAAACATTACATATAGGAGAAGGAGAAAAGAACCATGAAAAAAGAACTCGGTCAGGAACCCATCTACGACGCGCGCACGCTCGGCACGGGCAAAATGCTGCTGCTCGGCCTCCAGCACCTCTTCGCCATGTTCGGCGCGACGGTGCTCGTTCCCATTCTCGTGCAGGGCTACGGCCTGCCGCTGAGCATCCAGACGACACTGCTGTTCGCCGGTCTCGGCACGCTGCTGTTCCACGTGTGCACCAAGATGAAGGTTCCCGCCTTCCTTGGTTCCTCCTTCGCCTACCTCGGCGGCTTTGAGGCGGTCGCCAACCTCAACGCCGGCAAGTACGCCGCAATGAGCGGCGATGAAAAACTGGCCTACGCACTCGGCGGCATTGTGGTGGCCGGTCTTCTCTATCTGGTCCTTGCCCTGCTGTTCAAGCACGCCGATCTGCTCGCCGATAAACTTGAAGCCT
>CAMVGI010000219.1 GCA_947166955.1 uncultured Clostridia bacterium
ATATTGATGGAACAGACGCATTGGTACAAGGACAGGGTCTTTTATCAGATCTGGCCGCGCAGCTTCCGCGACGGCGACGGCGACGGCGTGGGCGACCTCATCGGAGTCTATGAGAAGCTCGACTATATCAAGTCGCTCGGATGCGACGGGATCTGGTTCTCGCCGCTCTACCCCTCCCCCGGCGTGGACTGCGGCTACGATATCTCCGACTACATGGACACCGACAAGCTGTACGGCGGCATGGAGGCGTTCCGCAAGGTTTTGGACGGCGCGCACGAGCGCGGCATGAAGGTCATCATGGATCTTGTCGTCAACCACACCAGCGACGAGCACGAGTGGTTCCAGAAGTCGCGCCGCCGCATCGAGCCGTACACGGATTACTACATCTGGCGGCCCCAGCGCCTCGGCGGAAAACTGCCGAACAATTGGGACAGCGTGTTCGAGGGCAAGGCGTGGCAGTGGGACGAAATGCGCAAGGAGTATTACCTCCACCTCTTCGCCGTCAAGCAGCCCGACCTCAACATGGACAATCCCCTCGTGCGCGAGGAGGTCGTGAAAATCATGCGTTTCTGGCTGGAGCAGGGCGTGGACGGCTTCCGCGAGGACGTCATCACGTTCATCTCCAAGCGCGACGGCCTTCCGAACGACTACTTCATGCCCACCGTGCGCGGCATCGCGCATTACAACCACGGCCCGCGCATCCACCAATACCTGGAGGAGTTCAAGCGCGGCGCGCTCGACGACTACGACACCTTCACCATCGGCGAGGCGCCGCTCGTCGCGCCGAAGAAGGCGCTGGACTACATCGACGAGCGGCATGGGCAGCTCAACACGATGATCCAATTCCAATGCATGAACGCCGACTGCTTCCTCATCGACTACGCCGTGCTGCCGTTCTCCGCGCGGCGGCTCAAGCGCGCGTTCGACCAATGGCAGGACAAGCTCGACGGCAAGGCGTGGAACATGCTCTACCTCGAAAACCACGACCACCCGCGCGTCATCTCCCGCTACGGCAGCGAGAAGTACCGCGTCGCGAGCGGCAAGATGCTCGCGGCCTCCTACCTTTTCCAAAAGGGCACGCCCTTCGTCTATCAGGGGCAGGAGATTGGCATGGTCAATTGGCGTCCGAAGAAGGCCGACGAGTACGAGGACGTGCAGACCCGTTGGCACTACGAGAATTGGTTCGCCCACACCCTGCCGGACGACGTGCGCCTCAAATGGTGCCACCGCGCCTCGCGCGACAGCGCGCGCACGCCCATGCAGTGGAGCGCGGAGGCAAACGCCGGCTTCACGACCGGCACGCCGTGGTTCACCGTGAACGACAACTACCGCGAGATCAACGTCGCGTCGCAGGAAAACGATCCGGACTCCCTTTTGAACTTCTATCGCAACGCCATTATGATCCGCAAGAGACTTAGGGTGATCCGCGATGGTGATTATGTCGACCATCAACCGTTGTCCGGAAGCCTTTATGTGTATTCCCGCAGCCTCGGGCGCGAAAAAGTGCTCGTCGTCTGTTCCTTTGTCGAGCGGCCCGTGCATTTCAGGGCTCCGCAGGGTTTCGATCTTTCGCGCGGCGAGCTGCTGCTGACGAACTACGGCTCGGATCTGGCGAAAAATGGATTCATTACCAAGCCCTACGAATGTAGAGTCTATCATTTTTCATAATATATCCAATAGACTAAAAGACGCTTCCGGTCTCTTGACGCGGGAGCGCCTTTTTGTTATACTGAAGGTTGCGAGAAATCTGTTACCGAGGAGGTCTGGCAGCCATGCAGTCGAATCCGACGCCGCCCGTGCCGCGCGAAAAGATCTGGTGCGCCGTCTATATGGACGCGGACACCGAATGCTTTGAGATCCGCAGTCTGCTCGACGAGGACAAGCACCTCGCAACGCTGTTCCACAAGGAGTATACGGCCGGTACCGCGATCGGCGACTTTCTGGAGACCGACCTTACGATCTGGGACCAGATGCAGCCGAAGATCCGCGAAGCGGTGCAGTCCATCAACGAGGGCCGCTACCTGAAAAAGAGCTTCAACACCATCTTCTACTGCACCCTCTATTGGCTCGACCAGAGCGCGTTTTTCGCTCCCTTCGCCGCTTCGCTCCAGCGGCTGCAGATCGTCCACGGCGTGGGCGACCTCATCTCGCTCGACGAGTGCGCGGAGCAGATGAGCTATTACCGCGACCTGCAGAAGTACCTGACCGACCTCGTCGAGCAGGTCTTCACCGTCGGTGAGAGCGAAGACACCGCGCTTCGCTATTTTGCGCTGCAGCAGCAGTTCGGCGAAGACTCCTATCCCCCCTTCGAGTTTGAGAACGTGCGCTACGGCACGGCGACCAAGGGCGTGAGCGGGCTTTACCCGTACGACGAGTTTTTGGAGGAGGAGCCGCGCGACACCGCCAAGACCATCGTCACCGAGCTTCTGGAGACCGAGGACCCCGAGGCGTTTTCCGAGTTCCTGCTCTACCGCTATCTGCAGGAGGATCTCCACCTTCGCAAATGCAAATACTGCTCGCGCTGGTTCGCGACGCTCGGCCACACGAAGCTGGAGTATTGCGACCGCCTGATCGAGAACTCCACCAAGACCTGCCGCGAGATGGGCTCGCTCCGCCTCTACGAGCAGCGCAAGATGGAAGACCCCGCCATGCGCGAGTACAAGCGCTCCTACAAGACGCACAACGCGCGCATCCGCTACGGCCTGATGACGCGCGACGAATTCACCGCCTGGTCGATCGAGGCGCGCGCGCGCCGGGACCTGTGCGCCGAGGGCAAGATGACGCTCGAAGAATTCGTCGAATGGCTGAACAGCGACAAGCCGAAGAAATGATTTCCGGCAGATTTATCGGTTCAGCGTAATAGACTTTGCTTGTTTTTCCAAGGGTTTACCACTTTTTACACCTATATATTTTAAGGAGGATACTATGGAGACCAGACCCTATGTTTCTTGGGAAATGATGAACTCGTTCATGATCGACGTGTTCAAGAAGTACGGCGTGCCCGAGGAGGACGCCAAGATCTGCGCGGACGTCCTGCTCGAATCCGACCGCCGCGGCATCGAGAGCCACGGCTGCAACCGCTTCAAGCCCATCTACCTCGACCGCATCAAGAACGGCACGCTCCTGCCCGTCACGAAGATGGACATCGTCAAGGATACCCCGACCACCGTCGTCATGGACGCCAACAACGGCATGGGCATGGTCGCGAGCTATCACATGATGGAGATGCTCATTGAAAAGGCCAAGAAGTACGGCATGGCGGGCGGCACGATCTTCAACTCCACCCACTACGGCATCGCGGGCTATTGGACGACGATGGCGGAAAAGGCCGGCATGATCGGCATTTCCGGCACGAACGCCCGCCCCTCCGTCGCGCCGACCTGGGGCGTCGAG
Organism: uncultured Clostridia bacterium; assembly: GCA_947166955.1. The sequence goes on from CAMVGI010000219.1 coordinate 3,394, forward strand.
CCGATGATGGGCACCAACCCCTTCACCTTCACCATGCCCACCGACGAGGCGTTCCCGTTCAACTTCGACTGCGCGACGAGCATCGTGCAGAACGGCAAGATCGAGTTCTATGAGCGCATCGGCCACGAGACGCCCGCGGGCCTCGTCGTCACCAAGGACGGCGGCACCATGACCGATTCCGGCCAGATCCTCAAGGACATGCGCGCGGGCAAGTGCGCGCTGCTCTCCATCGGCGGCCTCGGCGAAGCGACCGGCGGCTACAAGGGCTACGGCTTCACCACCATCGTGGAGATCCTTTCCGCGGCGCTCTGCGGCGGCCCGTTCATGAAGGAGCTCTCCGGAAAG
>CAMVGI010000220.1 GCA_947166955.1 uncultured Clostridia bacterium
TGGTTTCCACAAACGCCGCGGCGGCGGGACGTGTTCCAGCGCAGGCACCGGAGGTCGAATTCATGCTGCTCTGCGAACTCGGCGACCGGCAATTGGACCGCCTGCTTGCCGAGATGCGCCGCGCGGGCGTCAGCGTGCCGTATAAGGCGGTGCTGACGGAGCAGAATCGAAAGTGGACGCTGGGACGGCTCATCGGCGAGGTCGCGCAGGAGCATGAAACGCTCCGCGCGGGACGAAATTGAACAGAAAGTACCCTGCGCTGCACAGCGCAGGGTACTTTCTTTGTATACCGGTTTACAATTTTGTTTCAGCCCTCCGACGGCATCGTGTTTCCTACGCAGAAGTAAACCAGCTCGCCGGTGGCGAGCAGCGTGCCGTCCTCGCCGCTGATGTCCACGCGCGTGAGGCAGATCGTTTTTCCGCGGTGGAGTACGCGCCCTTCCGCGCGGATGACGCCGTCGACCTGATTGTGGATATAGTTCATGTGGCTCGACTGCGTCACATAGCAGCGCCCGTCGGTATGCGCCGCGTATCCGGCGGCGTTGTCCGCCATGCCGGCAAGCAGCCCGCCGTGGATGAAACCGAGCGGGTTCTTGCTCTCGGGACGGACGGCAAGGCGGAAGACCGCGTAGTCCGGCTCGACGTGCTCCACCTCAAGGTGGTTGTAAACTGCAAACGCGTTGCCGCAGGTCAACTCCTGCGCCGCGCGCTGCGCAACGGTAGATTCCATGGGGAAAGCTTCTCCTTTTTCCGTCGTGGGAACGCCTTCGCGCTCAATGTAGCGCGAAGGCGTAGATGGTTTCGCTGTGCAGATGTGAATGCGCGCGCAGAACGGGGGACGGGAAACCGTAGCAGTTCATCGCGTTGGGATAAAGCTGCGTTTCCAGACACACCGCGCCGCGCTTGCGCATGACCGCGCCGCCCTTGCCGGGACGCTCGGAGAGGAAGTTCGCGGTGTAGAGCTGCAGCCCGGGCATGTCGGTCCAAACGGTCATCTCAATGCCGCTTTGCGCGCCGCAGAGCACCGCGGCGCGTTTGCCGGAAAGGCAGAAGTTGTGGTCATAGCCTCCGCAGCGCCGCAGCTGCTCGTCGTCGGCGCAAATATCGGCGCCGACGGTCTTGCCCGCGCGGAAGTCGAAAGGCGTGCCCTCCACGTCCAGCAACCGGCCGGTGGGTAGCGTAGCCGCGTCGTTTTCGCAGAAACGCTCGGCAAAGATCTGCAGCCGGTGAGCCTCCGCGCTGCCGCCGCCGTCGAGGTTGAAATAAGCGTGATTGGTGAGATTGACAAGCGTATCGGCGTCCGTGTCGGCGTCATAGGCGATATGCAGCGCGCCGTCCGGCGTCAGCGTATAGGTGACACGCACCTGAAGGTTGCCGGGATAGCCCTCCTCACCGTCGGGAGAGAGGCGCTCGAACACGACGCTGTCGCCATTTGCCTCCATGCGCCACATGCGCCTGCCGAAGCCAAGTATACCACCGTGCAGATGGTTGACACCATTGTTTTTGGCAAGCTCATAGGTCTTTCCGCCGAGCGAGAACGACGCGCCGCCGATGCGGTTCCCCACGCGTCCGATCGTGCTGCCGAGGTTTCCGTCCCGCGCTTCGTATTCTGCGCCGGTATCGTAGCCGAGCACAACATCCGTGGATTTGCCGCCGCGCCGTAATCGAGCAGCGTTGCGGACAGGCCGGGGGCTGCTTCGATGCGCGCGGCGGAAACCGCCGTGCCGTCAAGAAGCGCGCCGAAGGGGAAGATGGTCACGCTCATTGAGATCAGAACCTTTCGATGTTTCTCAGCGGTGCAGCAGAGGGGACAGGGGCTTGTAGATGAGGAAGCACAGCGCCACGTCCAGCATGCCCTTGAAGAACGTAAAGGGCACGTTGAACATCACGAGGCACTTCATCAGGCCGTCCGCCGAGGGGTTGATCGCCTGATACATGCCGATGATGGCCTCCATCGGCATACCGTAAACCCGCACGTAAGCGGGGTAGACGACGAAATAATTGACCGGGACGGAGATCAGCGTCATCAGCGCCGCGCCGACGATCGCGCCGAGCAACGCGCTCTTGCGGCTCTTGCCGCGGTGGTAAATGACGCCCGCCGTGAACGAGAAGATGCTGCCGAGCAGGAAGTTGCACAGCTCGCCAACGTAAGCGGAGGACGTGCCGTGCAGGATGGAGAACAGCACGTTTTTGAGCAGTGTGACGACCACGCCCCAAACGGGACCGAGGGCGAACGCCGCGAGCAGCTCGGGGAGGTCGGACACATCGAGCTTGATGAATGCGGGGATGAGCGCGGGGATGGGGAATTCGACGTACATCAGTACGAAGGCGACGGCCGAGAGCATGCCGGACACGGCAAGCTTGTGGGTGCGCTGGGCCTCTTTGGCAAACGATGCGGAATTGGACATAAGAAAACACTCCTTTACGAAATTGCACCGAAAGACGCAGTCTTCGGGTGCATGACGCAAAAGAGCGAGGGAATCGCGCATGGCACATCTTCTCTCATCCGGACTGTAAGAAGTCGAACGACTTCAACCGTCGGTGCCGGAATTTCGCCGGCTCGTGCGGGAAAACCCGCTTGCGGACTGTAACCGCCGGTGGGGAATCTCACCCCGCCTCGAAGACTTGTGATTCAGTTCGTATAATACCATACACGCTTGATGGATATTTGTCAATAGCAAAGCATGGCAAGCACGCAAAAAAGACTTTACAAAAGCAAACGAACGTTCTATAATAGAACGAAAAGGGGGCGGTCGTCGTGCGCGGAAGGCAGAATACATGCTGTTTCACAGGGCATCGCCCCGCAAAGCTGCCGTGGGGGAACAACGAGGACGATCTGCGCTGCAAGGCGCTCAAGGCGCGCCTTCGCGCCGTCGTCGAAAGCGCGATTCTGGAGGGGACGGAGCACTTCATCTGCGGCATGGCGGAGGGCTGCGACCTGTATTTCTGCGAGATCGTGCTGGAGCTGAAGGAGCGTTACCCGCACGTCACCTTGGAGGCGGCGCTGCCGTGCCCCACGCAGGCGGAAAAATGGAGCGCGGCGTCGCGCGAACGCTACGAGGCGCTGCTCGCGCGCTGCGATTATGAGACCATGGTACAGGAGAAATACAGCCCCGGGTGCATGCAGCGGCGCAACCGCTACATGGTCGACCATGCGTGCCTGCTGATCGCCGCGCACGACGGGCTGCCCGGCGGCACGCGCAACACCATCGAATACGCCCTCAAGCGCGGCGTTTCGGTGGTGGACCTCCCGATTTGCTGAAAAAGACGGCGAAAGCCGTCTTTTTCCGTATCAAAGCGGGGTTCGCATCAAAGCGAGATCAGCCCTGCGTCGAGCATCTTTTGCAGCGAGAGCAGAACGCCGAGCTTCGCGTGCGGCCAAGTCAACCCGCCCTGATAGTAAACCGCGTAGGGCGGGCGCACGGGGCCGTCGGCGGAAAGCTCGATGGAGCTGCCCTGCACGAACGCGCCCGCCGCCATGATGACGGGCGAATCGTAGCCGGGCATCGGCGCGGGGACGGGCGTGGCGAAGCTGTCCACGGGCGCGGCCTGCTGGATGCCCTTGCAGAACGCGCACATCGCCGCCTCGCTCCCAAGCTCGACGGCCTGAATGACGTCGTGGCGCTCCTCCGCGGCGGAGGGGACGACGCGGAAGCCGAGCTTTTCGTAGGCGGCGGCGGCGAACACCGCGCCGCGCAACGCGGCGGCGGTGACGGTGGGCGCGAGGAAGAAGCC
>CAMVGI010000221.1 GCA_947166955.1 uncultured Clostridia bacterium
GCTGCCATCCATCTCAAACGGCTGCATGCCCTCGGGATGCAGCCCCATGATGGCAAGGCGGTGGAAGCCCAGCAGTCCGCCGCCGGTCTGAACGACCGCGCTCGCATCCGGCCCGCGGGAAACGGTCTTTTCAAACCCCTCGCGAAACGCCTCAAGCGGCGCGTTCGGATCGCAATATCCCATGATGGAACACATAATGTCCTGCCTCCTATCTTACGCTGAACAGCAGTTCCCCGTAGGTTGGGAACGGCCAATAGTTCTTTGCGGTGACGGTCTCCGCCTCGTCGCATACCGCGCGCAGCTCCGCCATGCGCGGCAGCACGACGTCGCGGATGGTAAACGCCTCGTTGACCGATTCGGCGGTCTCGCGCACGGCGAGCATCGCGCGCTCAAGCGCGGCGGTCTTGTCCGCGATGCAGTCCGTCAGGCGCGAGAGGCGTTCGACCAGCTTTGTTTCATAGGCGCACGCGAGCGTCGGCGAAAGCGCCTTTTTCTTCTCCGCGCCCTCCGCTGTGGCGGCGGTGAACGCCTCGACCGCGGGCAAAATCTCCCGCCGCGTCATCTCCGTCATCGTCTCCGCCTCGATCATGATCGCCTTGGAGTAGTTCTCCAGCATGATCTCGTAGCGCGAGCGCAGTTCGCCCTCCGTGAACACGCCGTGGCGCGTCATCAGTTCGACGCTGGACTTCTTGACGAGCGAGGGCACGCAGTCCGGCGTCGTGCGCAGTTCGGAAAGAGCGCGCTTCTCCGTCGCCTCGTGGAGCCACGCCTCGTCGTAACCGTTGCCGTTGAAGATGATGCGCTTGTGCGCCGCGATCGCCTTCTGAATGAGCGCGTGGAGTGCGGCGTTGAAGTCCTCCGCGCCTTCGAGCGCGTCGGCGTACTGCCGCAGCGACTCCGCGACCGCCGTGTTGAGAATGGTGTTGACCGTCGCGATGGACTGCGACGAGCCGACCATGCGGAACTCAAACTTGTTGCCGGTGAACGCGAACGGCGAGGTGCGGTTGCGGTCGGTCATGTCGCGGGCAAAACGCGGCAGCGCGTCCACGCCGAGCTTGAGGACCGTCTTCTCCGCCGCGCTGTAGGGCGCGTCGGTCTCGACGGACTCCAAAATCGCGGTCAGCTCGTCGCCGAGGAACACGGACACGACGGCGGGCGGCGCCTCGTTGCCGCCGAGGCGGTGGTCGTTGCCCGCGGTGGCGACGGAGGTGCGCAGCAGCTCCTGATAGTCGTCCACCGCCTGCACGACCGCCACGAGGAACAGCAGGAACTGCGCGTTCTCGTGCGGCGTTTCGCCCGGAGAAAGCAGATTGACGCCCGTATCGGTCGCGATCGACCAGTTGTTGTGCTTACCCGAGCCGTTCACACCCGCGAACGGCTTTTCGTGCAGCAGGCACACCATGCCGTGCTTCGCCGCGACCTTCTGCATGACCTCCATGGTGAGCTGGTTCTGATCGACGGCGAGGTTGGTCGTCGTGTAGATGACCGCCAGCTCGTGCTGCGCGGGCGCGACCTCGTTGTGCTCGGTCTTGGCGTAGACGCCGAGCTTCCACAGTTCCTCGTTGAGCTCCTCCATGAACGCCTGCACGCGCGGCTTGATGGCGCCGAAGTAGTGGTCGTCCAGCTCCTGCCCCTTGGGCGGCTTCGCGCCGAAGAGGGTGCGGCCGGTGTAGATGAGGTCGCGCCGCTTTTCATAGACGCCGCGGTCGATGAGGAAATACTCTTGCTCGGGGCCGACCGAGGTGGTGACGTGATTGACATTCTCGTTGCCAAAGAGCCGCAGCACACGCATCGCCTGACGGTTGATCGCCTCCATCGAGCGCAGCAGCGGCGTTTTCTGGTCGAGCGCCTGCCCGCCGTAGGCGCAGAACGCCGTCGGGATGCACAGCGTCTTGCCCTTGATGAACGCGTACGAGGTCGGGTCCCACGCGGTATAGCCGCGCGCCTCAAACGTCGCGCGAAGGCCGCCCGACGGGAAACTCGACGCGTCCGGCTCGCCTTGAATGAGTTCTTTTCCCGAAAACTCCATGATGACGCCGCCGTCCGGCGCGGGGGACACAAAGCTGTCGTGCTTTTCGGCGGTGATGTCGGTCATGGGCTGGAACCAATGGGTAAAGTGCGTCGCGCCCTTCTCCAGCGCCCAATCGCGCATCGCGTCCGCCACCGCGTCGGCGACGCCCGCGTCGAGGCGCTCGCCCCTGCGGATGGTCTGCTTGAGGGAGTGATAGACGCTGCCGGAGAGCCGCGCCTTCATCGCGCGCTCGTCAAAGACCAGCGAGCCGAAATAATCGGGTACGCCTGACATGTGCAACACCCTTTCCGATGTAAAATAAAACGACAAGGGCGTCTCAGAGAGCGCAAAAAACTCTCTGAGACGCCCTTGTCTCAACGTGGGCAGTATAAAACGGCGCCGTCAAAAAGTCAATCGTCAAGTCGTATCAATATTTCGAAACGATGCGTTAAATTTTTGTAAATCCGGCATTGACAGCGGGCAAACATCCGATGTATCCTTTTTCCGTATTTCCGACTCTTTTTTAAGGAGTGAACGCTATGAATTATACAGCGCAAGAAATCATTCAGTACGTGGAACAGGAGGACGTGAAGTTCATTCGCCTCGCGTTCTGCGACGTGTTCGGGCGGCAGAAGAACCTCGCCATCTTACCCTCCGAGCTGGAGCGTGCGTTCTCCTTCGGCATCCCGTTCGACGCTTCCGCCATCCCCGGTTTCGGCGGCGAGGTGCGCTCCGACCTCATTCTGCACCCCGAGCCGTCCACGCTCTCCAGTCTTCCGTGGCACCCCGAAAACGGGCGCGTCGTGCGGATGTTCTGCTCCATCACGCACCCCGACGGCTCGCCGTTCGAGGGCGACTGCCGCGCGCTGCTGCGCCGCGCCGCGGAGGACGCGGAGGCGGCGGGCGTCTCGTTCGCCTTCGGCGCGGAGATGGAGTTCTATCTCTTTGAGACCGACGAGCGCGGCGAGCCGACGAAGATCCCCTGCGACCGCGCGCACTATATGGACATCGCGCCGGAGGACAAGGGCGAGATCGTCCGCCGCGAGATCTGCCTGACGCTCTCGGAGATGGGCATTCAGCCGGAGTGCGCCCATCACGAGGAAGGCCCCGGGCAGAACGAGATCGACTTCCGCTACTCCGACCCCCTCTCCGCCGCGGACAACGCCATTACGTTCCGCTCCGTCGTCCGTACCATCGTCGCGCGAAACGGGCTTGCCGCCGACTTTTCGCCCAAACCGCTCCCGAACGAGGCGGGCAACGGCATGCACATTAATCTTTCCGCGCGCGCGCGGGACGAAAAGGACTACCTGCCGTTCGTCATCGCCGGCGTTATGGACAAGGTGCGCGAGATGACGCTGTTTTTGAACCCCACGGAGGAATCCTACCGCCGTCTCGGCGGGAACAAGGCGCCGGGCTATATCACCTGGTCGAGCGAGAACCGCTCGCAGCTCATCCGCATTCCCGCCGCGCCGCAGGAACACTATCGCGCCGAGCTGCGCTCCCCCGACCCGGCGGCGAACCCCTATCTCGCCTTCGCGCTGCTCATCCGCGCGGGGATGTACGGCATCGAAAACCGTCTGCCGCTGCCCGAGAGCGCGGACGTGAACCTGTTTTCCGCCGACGCGGAAACGCTGCGCCGCTATGAGCGCCTTCCCGCCTCGCTGCACGAGGCCGCGGCGGCGGCGCAGGGCAGCGGCTTCATCC
>CAMVGI010000222.1 GCA_947166955.1 uncultured Clostridia bacterium
ATGCGCGGGCGGACGCCCGCCACGCGCTCGATGGCGTTGCACATCGCCACCGCGGCGCGGCGCGCGTCGGATCTCTCCAGATACGGCTGCAGCTTGTGGCGCAGCAGCGCCGCGTACAACGCGTCCAGCTCCTCGATCATCGCCGCCGCCAGCGCCGCGCGGGAAACGCTCTGTCCCGTCTCGATGCCCAGCGAGGTCGCGATGTTCTCCAGTTCTCCGGCGAAGTCCTCCTTCGTCTGCGCGACGTTCACGCCGATACCGATGATGACGTATTGCAGCGCGCCGCTCTCGCCCTCCATGCTCAGCTCCGTCAGGATGCCGCAGAGCTTGCGGCCTCCCAGCACGAGGTCGTTCGCCCACTTGATGCGCGGGCGGACGCCCGCCACGCGCTCGATGGCGTTGCACATCGCCACCGCGGTGAAGCCCGTGATGGGCAGCAGGTGGTTCGGCTCGACCGGCGGGCGCAGCAGCGCGGAGAGGTACACGCCCTTGCCGGAGGGGCTTTCAAAGCTCCTGCCGCGGCGGCCCTTGCCCGCCGTCTGCGTGTCCGCGACGGCGACCGTGCCGTCCACCACGCCCTCGGACGCGGCGCGCTTCAAATAGGCGTTCGTGGAATCGACCGTCTCAAAGCAGCAGAGTTTGCGCCCCACCAGCCGCGTTTCGCCGAGGTTCGCGCGGATCTCCGTCTCCGTGAGGCGGTCCGGCGCGTCCATCAGGCGATAGCCCTGACTCTTGCGCGCCTCGATGTCATATCCGTCGCGGCGCAGGGCGTTGACCGCCTTCCACACCGCCGCGCGCGTAATGCCCAGCTCGCTGCTGATCCCCTCGCCGGAAATGAACCGGCCGCTGCTCGACTGCAGCAGCTTCAATACCGTCTGTTTACTCATGGCGCCCCCTTAGAACGTCTTTTCTGTAACCAAATGTAACCGAATCTGTTACCGGTTTGAAATTGACAAGCGTACTCCTGTCGGTTAACATAAGAAAGCCGTTCGACAGGATTCGACCGTCTGTAGTATACACCACTTTTTTCGGATTGTAAACCTTTAATAATTTTTTGTCAACGGCGGGGCAATATTTTTCGCATTTGTTGTGTTTTTTCTCTTGCCCTATCACAAAATATAGCGTACAATATTATTTGGAATCCGACTTTTTTCGACAAGGACCTTACTGTGAGTTTTTCAGATCTTCGGTTTATCTTTTATATATTGCCGCCCTTTGTGCTGCTGCACACGCTTGTCCCCTCCCGCGCGCGCAACGCGCTGCTCTTTCTCGGCAGCCTCGGCGTATACGCCTACGGCGCGGGGCTGGACGGGAACGGGGCCTATTCTCCGGAAATGGGGTTGACTGCCGCCGGTATCCTGCTCGGCGCGACCGTCGTCAACTACCTCTTCGCGCGCTGGATGTCGCGGGAGGAGCCGTCGATGCGGCGGGAATTTCTGTGTTTGGCGCTCGTGCTGAACTTCGGAATGCTGTTTTTCTGCAAGTATCTGCCCTCCGTGCTCGCCGCGCTGCGTCCGGTGCTGCATGAGGACTTTTCGTTCCTCCGCATCGCGCTGCCGCTCGGCATCAGCTTTTACACGTTTCAGATGACGGCGTATCTCATCGACGTCTGCCGCGGCACGCAGGAGGCGGAGGCGAATTTCTGGGATTTCGGCGCGTTCGTGGCGGCGTTCCCGCAGCTTACGATGGGGCCGATCCTGCGATACGGCGACGTGCGCGAGGCGCTCAAGAGCCGCAAGCCCGAACGCGAAGACATCGAACAGGGCTTTCAGCTTTTTGTCATCGGGCTTTCGTTCAAGGTACTGCTTGCCGACCAGCTTGCCTATCTTTGGGTGGTGCTTGAGCGCATCGGCTTCGATTATATCTCGACGCCGCTCGCCTGGCTCGGCGCGGTGGGCTACAGCTTGCAGCTCTACTTCGATTTTCACGGCTACTCGCTCATGGCGACGGGCCTCGGCCGGATGCTTGCGCTGCCCGTTGCGCGCAACTTTGACGAGCCGTACCTCTCCCGCTCGGTCAGCGATTTCTACCGCCGCTGGCACATCACGCTCGGCACGTGGTTTCGCGACTACCTGTATATCCCGCTCGGCGGGAGCCGCCACGGCGCGGCGCGCACGCTGCTTTCGCTCGCGCTCGTGTGGCTGCTCACCGGCCTTTGGCACGGTCCCACGCTCAACTACCTCATTTGGGGCGGCGTGCTGTTTGCGTTCATCGCGTCGGAAAAGCTCTTTTTGCGCCGTGCGTTCGGCAAACTGCGCGTGCTGCCGCATCTGTACCTGCTCGCGGTCATCGTGCAGACGTGGGTCATCTTCCGCATTGACGACCTGAGCGATCTCGCGGCGTATTTCCGCCGCCTGTATCCGTTTTTCGGCGACTCCGCGGCGATCAATCACGGCGACTTTCTCAAGTACTTTTCCTCTTATTGGTGGCTGTTTGCCGCCGGTGTCTTCTTCTGTCTGCCATGGCCGCGGCGCTGGTACGAACACCGCCGCGACAACGTGCTGGTCTGGATCCCGCTTTTCGCCCTGTTCTGGGTGAGCGTATACTTCCTCTCCACCGGCTCTGGCAGCGCGTTCCTCTATTTCCGATTCTGATTTGTTACGAGGTCTATTGATGAAACGTCCTTCTTCTCCTCTTGTTTGGCTGTGTGCCGCGGGCGCTGCCGCTCTCGGTGTTTTGACCGTTTGCGACCCCACCGGCATCTATGCCGGCTACGTCGCCTCCCTTGACCGCGAAACGCCCGTCATCGCCGCGGCGTTTACCGCCGCGCAGGAGGGCGTCTATCCCTGGAGCGCCCCCGAGGCGGTCGAAGACGCCCCGCACAGCCCCGCGTATCGCCCCATCACCGAAACCGTCACCGACGACGAGATGCGCTCCTCCGTCGGCAACGAGGAGCCGTTCCCCGCGGGGTCCGTCGTGCGCGAGGGCGACCCCGCCTCCGCGGCCTCCACGCCCGCTCCCGCACGGGACGCGGCGGACGAGGATACGCCCGCGCCGGACGTCGGAAACGCGGATGAGGATATGTCCGCGCCCGCCGGTTTCGTCCCCGTGGACGCGAGTTGGTTCAACGATGCGCTGTTTATCGGCGATTCGCACATCGAGGGTTTCTGCGACTACGGCGGGCTGCCCAACGCCACCTATTATTTCAAGCGCGGCCTCGATATCTGGTCGGTGATGAACAAGCCCTTCGTCGGCGGCAAGCTGACGATCCCGCAGGCGCTCGAAGACCGGAAGTTCGGCAAGATCTACATCATGCTCGGCATCAACGAGATCGGCTGCGGCACGACGGAGAGCTACGCCGCGCAGTACGCCAAGGTCGTCGCGCAGCTCCGCGAGCTGCAACCCGACGCGCTGATCTACATCCAGGCGATCTTCCATACCTCGCAGAAGAAATCCGATTCCTCCATTTATAATAATGAAACCATCAATGCGCGCAACGCGGCGATCGCCGCGCTTGCCGACGGGCAGCACGTCCTCTTTGTGGACTGCAACGCCGTCTTCGACGATGAAAACGGCGCGCTGACGCCGACTTATTCCGGCGACGGCGTACACGTCAAGGCACCGTACTACACCATGTGGCGCGACTATCTGATGCGCTTCGGCCTCTCCGGCGTCGCAACGCCGGACGAGCCTGTCGATCCGGGTGCGCCGCCCGTTCCCGTTTCCACGCCCGCTCCGCGTCCCGCCGTGCCGGAGGCGGAAAAC
>CAMVGI010000223.1 GCA_947166955.1 uncultured Clostridia bacterium
TCCTCGTCGCCCGCGCCGAAGCTCTGGGCGATGGGGATGGTAAAGCCGGAGCAGATGCCGAGCGCGAAGCCGAGGATCAGGAAGTTGATCGCGCCCGTCGAGCCGACGGCGGCAAACGCGTTCACGCCGAGGATGCGGCCGACCAGAATGCTGTCGGCGAGATTATAAAACTGTTGAAACAGGTTTCCGATCAAAAGCGGCACGCAGAACGCGAGGATGCGCTTGACCGGAGAGCCGGTGGTCATGTCCTTAGTCATATGAGGTCACTTCTTTCCTTTCGAGGTTCATAGTGGGATTGTAAACCTTTCCCCGGGGAAAACAAGAGGCAAATCGCCCAAACTTTTGGACGATTTGCCTAATTTCTTTGGTCTCTTTTTGTCTATTCTGCCATAGTACTGTCTTGCTATGCATCAAACCATGCGGTCATAAAGCCCGCGTTTTCTCTCATTTCTCGCTCTCCGTTCTTCCGCGCCGTCCCATGCAGCGCGCAAGCCAATTGCTCTTCAAATAATAGAGGATGAACACCGAGGCGGTCGTGATCCACGAAAACGGATAGGAAACGCTCACGCCCAGCACCGTGTGATAATGCGGCACGACCAGCACGATCCACGCAATGCGCAACAGGCAGATACCCGTCAGGCAGATCACCGTCGGCGCAATCGCGTCGCCCGCGCCGCGCAGGGTGTTGGAAAGGATCTCGATAAACGACCAGACGAAGTAGAACGGCGCAAAATACCACAGCATGCGCATCGCCTCGTCGATGACCGCCGGTTCTTTGGAAAAGAGCATCAATCCCCAGCGTCCGAGGCCGAGCAGGACCACGGAGATCGTCACCGACGTCCCCAGCGTCACCAGCAGCCACTTGCGCGTGCCCTCTTTCATGCGTTCGTACTTACCCGCGCCGAAACACTGCCCCACAAAGGTACAGATCGCCGCGCCGAAGGAGTTGCTCGTGACCCAAAATACGCCGTCGAACTTTCCGATGGCGGTCCAAGCCGCGATCACGGTCGTGCCGAAGCCGTTGATGACCGCTTGTATAATGATGTTGGAAAGCGAGTACATCGCGCCCTGAACGGCGGAGGGAACGCCGATGTAGAGGATGCGCCGCAGCGAGGGCGCGTCGATGCGCAGCTCCCGCGGCACGAGCCGCTCCGGCCCGTCCGCGCGCGCAAGCTTGCGCAGGATCAGCACCGCGCCCACAAGCTGCGAGAGCACCGTCGCCCACGCGACGCCCGCGACGCCCATCCGAAGCGTCGCGACGAACAGCAGATCGAGCGCGATATTCAGCGCGCAGCAGACGCCGAGATAGACGAGCGGACGGCGCGAATCGCCCACGGCGCGCAAAATACCGGACGCCACGTTAAAAAGCAGCAGCGGCACGGAGCCGCAGAAATAGAGTTGGAGATAACGTGCCGCCATATCGAAGATGTCCTCCGGCGTTTTGACCGCGCGCAGCGCCCACGGCGTTCCGAACCATCCCGCCGCGGTCAGCGCAAGCCCCGCAAGCAGGCAGAACATCAGGATCGTATGCACCGCGTTTTTGAGCCGAATATCGTCCCGCGAGCCGAAATACTGCGAGATAATGACCGTCGCCCCCGAAGCAAGGCCCGTGAAGATGCCGATGACAAGATTGATGAGCACCGCGGGGCTGCCGCCCACCGCGGCAAGCGCCTCGTGCCCCACGACGCGCCCGACCACGATGGCGTCCACCGTGTTGTAGAGCTGTTGAAAGAGCATCCCGAAGAGGATGGGAAAGAAAAAGCGCAGCAGCGATTTGATGATGTTCCCTTGCGTCAGGTCGTTCGTTTGCATATCTTCTCTCCGCCGGGCGCAGCGGCCGGCATGTCAGTTGTTTCCGTTCAAAAAGCGTTCCCGAATGAAATCGTCTGGGAAATTCCCAAGCAGGGGGATGTTCTCCGCGGGGATCAGGCCGCCCGCCATCGTCGCGTGTCCGCCGCCGTCGCCCACGCCGTCGAGCGCGCGACGCGTCAGCGCGCCCGCGTCCACGTCCTCGCGCTCCGAGCGCACGGAAAACTTGTAGCCGTCCTCGCGCTCGCAGTAAATGACGGCAACCTCCACCTCGACGAGCGAGAGCATGAAGTCCGAAAGAATCGCGGTCATCGCGTTCGGGCAGGAAAACGGGATGCGGGAAAAGCCGTAACAGCCGTAAACGCGGATGTTCTCGATCGCCGCGCCGTATGCCTTGAGGTCGGCAAATTCCAGCTGGCTGTGCTCAAGCAGGGCCATCGTCTTCTTGTCGATCAGCGGCAGCAGAAATGAAAACGCCCGAATATCCTCCCCCGTCACGCCGCGCGTAAATTGGAGCGTGTCCATTTTGATGCCGTAGAGCATCGCCGTGGCGGCCTGCGCGTCCGGCACGATGCCGAGGTCTTCGTAGTAGAGCGCGACCATCGACGCGCACGCGCCGAGCATTCGGATGTCGGAATAGTGGTACGGCACCTCCACATAGGTCGGATGGTGGTCGATCGCGGCAATCTCTTCGCCGGTGAAGTCGGTCATGTTGCCCGCGTTTTTCTGGGAATCCACGCAGATGATGCAGTCCTCGTCCCGCAGCTCTCCCGCAAGCTCCCCGCCGGAAAAAATCTCGATGCCGAGCAGGTCGAGCATCTTGGAGGTGCTCAGCTTGTCGATGCGTCCGTCGTAGCAGAGCTTCGACGCGATCTCATGGCGCGCGAGCAGCCGCTGCAGCCCGAACGCGGAGCCGATGGCGTCCGGATCGGGGAAATTATGCGTTTGAATGTAGACCCGTTTGCCCGCGCACAGCGCGATCAGGTCCCGTATATCCGCCATGTTTCTTCTCCTCAATCCGTAAAATGTGAGAACACAAAGCGTCCCGATTCGCTCAGGTCGTCCGCCGTCCACGCCCTGTTGTTCGGCGTGCCGGACTTGAGCGCCGCCGAGGTCTCGTTCTTGTCGCAAAGCGACCAATTCGCCCAGCTGATGCCGCGCTTGTTCAGGAAGTCGAGCCATTCGCCGCTCTCTTTCAGGAAGACGCCGCCGCTGCCGTCGGCGCGGCTCACGCCCCATTCGGAAACGAAAACGGGCAGGCCCTTCGCCATCGCCGCGTCGATGCGGTCGCGCAGCGACTTCCCGTGCGTCCCCGCGTAGAAATGCAGCGTATACATGAGATTGTCCCCCGCAAGCGGGTCTGCCGCCGCCTCGTGGATGTCCTGGCTCCACGTGGGGCTGCCGATGAGAACGACCGACTTCGGCGCCCTCTCGCGAATCGCCTTCACGACCGTTTCCGCATAGGGCTTGACGTCCCGTTTCCACGTCACGCCGCCGTTCGGCTCGTTGCAGATCTCATAGAGCACGGCGGGGCTGTCGCCGTAGCGCGCGGTCATCTCTCGGAAAAACTTCACCGCCTCGTCCGTGTGCGCGGACGGGTTCCCGTCGGAGAGGATGTGCCAGTCGATGATGACATACATATCGGCGGCGATCGCCGCGTCCACCGCGGCAATCAGGCGCTTTTTCATGGTCTCGCTCTGGCTGAGATACCCGTTCTCGCCCGTGTACATCGCCACGCGGAAAAGATTCGCGCCGTATGCCGCCGTGTTGCGGATGCTCTGCGCGTTCGCATACTGCGGATACCATTGCAGACCGTGGCTGCTCATGCCGCGCAGAATCACCGCCTTTCCCTTCTCGTTGCAAAGCTGCGTACCCTTGACCCGCAGCC
>CAMVGI010000224.1 GCA_947166955.1 uncultured Clostridia bacterium
ACAGCTTCGCGAACGAGCTGGAGACCGCGCCGGATACCGTGAATCCGAGCCTCTGGCGCAACACGCTCTACAACAGCTACGCCGGACTCTTTGAGGTCTGCGACGGCATCTATCAGGTGCGCGGCTACGACATGGCGAACGCGACCTTTATCCGCACGGACAACGGCTGGATCGTGTTCGACGTGCTGATGTGCGAGCAGGATATGGCGGAGGCCAAGGCGCTGATGGAGAAGCACTTCGGCGAGCTCAACATCAAGGCGGTGCTCTACAGCCACAGCCACATCGACCACTACGGCGGCATCTTCGGCCTGCTCAGCGAGGACGCCGTTGCGGACCGGAGCCTGCCGCTCAAGAAGCAGCTCGCTTCGGGCAAGGTCGTCGTGCTCGCGCCGGAGGGCTTTTTGGAGCACGCGGTCAGTGAAAACGTCTACTGCGGCCCCGGCATGGGACGCCGCGCACAGTATCAGTACGGCACCATGCTCAAGGCGGGCGAGGACGGCAAGCTCGCCATGGGCATCGGTCTCGGCCAGTCGGTCGGCAACATGGGTCTTGTCGCGCCGACGTATGAGATCGCCACGGACGAGACGATCACGATCGACGGGCTGGAGATCCAATTCCAGCTCACTCCCGGCACCGAGGCGCCCGCGGGGATGAACGCCTACTTCCCGCGCTATCGCGGCCTCTGGCTCGCCGAAAACTGCACGGGCACCATGCACAACCTCTACACGCTGCGCGGCGCGCAGGTGCGCGACGCGGCGGCGTGGGCGCATTACATCCTCGCCGCGGAGCAGCGCTTCGGCGACGAGACGGACGTCGTCTTCCAATCCCACAATTGGCCGCATTGGGAGACGGAGAACATCAAGGCCTATATGGAAAACACGGCGGCGGTCTATCAGTACATCAACGACCAGACGCTGCACTACATGAACCTCGGCTACACCGCGCCGGAGATCTCGCGCACGCTGGAGCTGCCCGAAAAGCCGGACCGCGGGGGGTGCATGCGTCAGTATTACGTCACCCTCAGCCACAACATCAAGGCGGTCTATCAGCGCTATCTCGGCTGGTACGACGCGAACCCCGTCAACCTCGATCCGCTCACGCCCGAGCAGACCGCAAAGAAGTGGGTGGAGTACCTCGGCGACGCCGACCGCGTGCTGGAAATGGCGCTTGCGGACTATGAAAAGGGCGAATACCAATGGGTCGCGCAGGTAACGAAGGAGCTTGTCTTTGCCGATCCGAGCAATCAGAACGCCCGCAACCTCTGCGCCGCCGCGCTGGAGCAGCTCGGCGTGGCGCAACGCCTACCTCACCGGCGCGATGGAGCTGCGCGAGGGCAACCAGGCGCAGCACAGCAAGGCCGCGCAGGGCGGCATGAGCGCGCGCCTCGGCATGACGCCGGACATGATCCTCGACTACATCGGCATCGGCACCGACGCCATGGCGGCGAAGGACGACGACTTCACGCTGAACCTTATCATCACCGACACGAACGAAAGCTTTTACTTAAAGCGCGTTTCCGGCGTGCTGCTGGTCTATCCCGACCGCACCGAGGAGGACGCGGACTGCACGCTCAAGTGCGCCAAGCTCCAGCTGCTCGGCATGATGGCGGGCAACGAGCAGATGATGGGCACGCTCGCGCCGGAGGGCGACGCGACCGTGCCGACGCGCCTCATCAAATACATGACCGCGTTCTCGCCGACCTTTAACATCATCGAGCCGTAAGGGCGCGACGACAGGCTGTAAAAGCAGAGATCCCCGCGAAATCCGCGGGGACCTCTGCTTTTTAATGTCAGATCCGGTCTCTCACACCTCGCCGCAGCGCGCGCAGGCGACAAAGTGCCCGGGTTCGATCTCGCGCAGCGGCGGGTTGCACTTCCGGCACTCGTCCGCCGTGTAGTCGCAGCGCTTGCCGAAGCGGCACTCGTCCGGCAGGTTGACCGGCGAAGTGATCTCGCCCTTGATGAGCTGGCGCTCGGGTTTGTCCTTGCCGACGACCGGCAGCGGGATCGCCGAGAGCAGCGCCTTGGTGTACGGGTGCATGGGCTTTCGGAACAGATCGTCGCTCGGCGCCTTTTCCACCATCTGTCCGAGGTACATCACCGCGATGTCGTCCGAGAAATACTTGACGACCGAAAGGTCGTGCGTGATGAAGATGTAAGTAAGCCCCATGTCCTTTTGGAGCTGCTTGAGCAGGTTCAGGATCTGCGCCTGAATGGACACGTCCAGCGCGGAGACCGGCTCGTCGCAAACGATGAGCTTCGGCTTCACCGCGAGCGCGCGCGCAATCCCTATGCGCTGGCGGCGGCCGCCGTCCAGTTCATGCGGATAGACGTTCACGTAGCGCTCCGCGAGGCCGACGGTCTCCATCAACTCCAGCGTGCGCTTCTCGACCTCCGCGCGGGAGTGGAGCAGCCGGTGCTCGATGATCGGCTCGCTGATGAGCTGGCTGACCGTCTGGCGCGGGTCGAGCGAGGAGAACGGGTCCTGAAAGACCATCTGCATCTCCTGACGCAGCGGGCGCATGCGCTTGCGGGAATACTTGGTGATGTCCTGCCCGTCGAAGACGATCCTGCCGGAAGTCGGTTCGATGAGCTTGAGGATCGTGCGCCCCGTCGTGGACTTTCCGCAGCCGGATTCGCCGACGATGCCGAGGGTCTTGCCCTCCTCGATGGAAAAGCTGACGCCGTCCACCGCGTGCAGCTGACCGGCGGGGGTCGAGAAATACTTGGTCAGGTTCTGCACCTCAAGGATCGTTTTTCCCATCAGCGGTTCCTCCTCAGCTTAAAGCTTTCGTCCTCGTAGGCGCGGCAGGCGACAAAGTGCGTGTCGCTCCCCTCCACCGCCTGCAGCTTGGGAACGGCCTGCGTACACGCCTCCGTCGCGTAGGGGCAGCGGGGCGCGAACGCGCAGCCGGGCGGCAGCGCGGAGGGGTCGGGCATCAGGCCCTTGATGGGCACCAGTTCCTCGCCGCGCTGCTTGAGGTTGGGCAGCGAGTCGAACAGTCCCTCGGTGTAAGGATGGCGCGTGTGGTTGAAAATATCGTCCGCCGTCCCCTGCTCCACGATGCGGCCCGCATACATCACCGCCACGTCCTCGCAGACCTCGGCGACGACGCCCAGATCGTGCGTAATGAGGACCATGGACATGTCGTGATTGCGAATAAGCTCCTTCATCAGCTCAAGCACCTGCGCCTGA
Source organism: uncultured Clostridia bacterium (assembly GCA_947166955.1). Next base: position 3,196 of record CAMVGI010000224.1, read on the forward strand.
ATGGTAACGTCCAGCGCGGTCGTGGGTTCGTCCGCGATCAGCAGCTTCGGGCTGCACGCAAGCGCGATGGCGATGACGACGCGCTGCTTCATGCCGCCGGAAAATTGGTGCGGATAGTCGTAGGCGCGGCTCTCGGCGATGCCGACGGTCTTGAGCATCTCCTTCGCCATCTCAAACGCCTCTTTTCTGGAGACGTGCTGGTGCAGTTCGATGCTCTCGCCGATCTGATCGCCCACGGTCATGACCGGATTGAGCGCCGTCATGGGGTCCTGGAAAATCATCGCGACCTCGTTGCCGCGCATCTTTTCCAGCTCCTCCGCGCTCATTTTCAAAACGTCCTGCCCGTCGAGCCAGATCTCGCCGCTCTTGATCTTCGCCTTCGCCTCGGCCTGGGCGGTCTTGAACCCGCCCTTGCAGTCGGTCTCCCGGCTCGCCTGGCGGATGGCGTCGGCCAGCTCCTCGGCGGTCATCTTCTCGGGGTTGCGGCCGGCCTTGAACACG
>CAMVGI010000225.1 GCA_947166955.1 uncultured Clostridia bacterium
CGAGGATCAGCACGAAGATCAGCACGAAGCCGATGATCGCGTTCTTGAGCGCGCCCTTGGCCTTTTCTCTGTCCTGCGGCTCCTCCGCCTTGGCGAACTTCACGCCGAGGATGACGCAGTAGATCGCGCCCGCCGCGCCCACGATGGCGAGCAGCGGCCCCATCAGGCTGTTGAGCAAAGCTACGATAGGCGCTACCACGGTATTAAACATAATCAATTCCTCCCAAGTTTCTGTCTTTGGAAACGGACGTATGGCTGTCCCGTTCTCCTCTTTGCAGTTTCATTATATTCGCCCGACGCCGCATCGTCAACCGCGGATTTTGCGTCAAACGGTCAATTTTGCCGCGGCGGGGCAAAAAAGCGCTTGAATCAAGGGCGCTTTTCTGTTATAGTCGCATTAGTATCAGGAAATGAGGGATGCATCATGACCATCAAGCTGCTCAAACGCCCGCCCGACGGTGCGGAACTCCGTCTGGAAGGCAGGCTCGACACCAGCACCGCTCCCGAGGCGGAAAAAGCCTTTCTCAAGGTTGCCTCGGAATACCGCGAGTTGGAGCTGAACCTCGAAAACCTCGCCTATGTCAGCTCCGCCGGTCTGCGCTCCCTGCTGGTGCTGCAAAAGGAAATGCTCCGCAAGGGCGGCACGCTGACGCTTTCGCACATGACGCCCGCCGTCGTGGAGATTTTCGAGATGACGGGCTTCAGCGAGATCCTCAACGTGGTGTAAGGCCGCGTTATTCCTTCTTCTTGCCGATTTCCAGCTTGCACGTGCCGCGGGTGAAGGACGCTTCGACGCCGTAGGTACAGGCGTGGTCGTTGAGCGCCTGCACTGCGGAAAAATCCGGCTCCAGCGGCGCGGAGTCTTCTTTATATTGCAGCACGACCGCCAGCGGCTCGGGAAACACGCAGCGGATCACGCCGCCTCCCGCGCGCTGCGCGGTCTCCGCGGCGCGGAACACCTCCTCCGCCAGCATGCCGGCGCGGATACGCAGTACGGTGGGGACCTCCTGTGAAAACAGGCGGTCGTCGATTGCCTGAAGCAGCTCGTCCATATAGGATAGATGCAGCGGTACTGTCTTTTCTCCCATAAGCTTTCTCTCCTGTTTCCGCTTTGTGCGTCAAACCCAATCGAACAGATTATACTTTATTCGGCAGGGATAAGTCAATATACCCCGAAAAATTTTTCGGGCGTACCGTGAATACGGTACGCCCGTTTTTCGTAAGCCGCCCTGTATTACATGGTTGGCCTCGTCGGAGCCGCCTTTTTCGGAGTCTTCGGCTGTTTTGGCTCCTCCGGTTTCGGCTCGACCGGTTTCGGCTCGTCCGGTTGCTCCGTCTTCGCCGTCTTCGCCTTTGCTTTCGCCTGCTCCTCCTGCCGATCCTGCGCCTGAATGGCGGGCGCAAGGATCGATTTGTCGAAGTTGTACATGCTCTCCGGATCGTTCGGATCGGGCAGCTTGAGGCGGCTGGGCATATCGCCCGCGAGGATTGCCTGGTCAAACTGCGCGTGGAAGTCCCTGTCAGTATCGTATAGCCCCTGAATTATTTTTAACCGCGGGTCGGAACCCGCCTTCACAAGGAGCATGACAAGCTCTTCTCCGAGCTTCTCGGTGAACACCTCGCTGAACGCCTTGCCGGGATTGGCGGCAAATGCCTCCGCCGCCCGCCGGATACGCGCCGCGCCGCTCACGTAGCCCTGCAAGATACCCGTCGTGCTGTCTCCCGTCGGATTCCCCCTCAAAAGCTCCGACGCCTTGTCGTAATAATCCGAGACGCCGCGCTCCAGAATGCCGTAGGTGCCGAGCAGGTTCCTTGTCCGCGTAAAGGCTTCCTCGCCGTAACGCACCCTGAATTCCTTTTCCACATGCTTGGCCTCCTGAAATCCGTCGTAGCCGAAATCAAGCGCCTTGATCATCGCGAAGAACTCCGGCGAGGTATAGGTCTTCGGGTCGGAAAGGTCGTAGCCGCGCGCCATCAGGTCGATCTGCTCGACGTACTTCCTCGCGCCGTCGTAGAACAGATCGCACAGATACGTAAGCCCTTCCTGTTTGCGCCGTGCGTCGGGCGGGTTCTTGGCGGCGATCTTGTCGATGAGGAACGTGCCGACCGCCTGCTTTTCCTCCTGCAGCTTGTTGGGATCGACGATGTCGGCGAGCGAGTAGCCCCGCTTGAGCATTTCGAGTTTGGCGAAGGTCGTCCACGCGCTGCGGGAAAGCGAGAACTCGCTCATTTTTAGATCTGCCGCCGTGTCCGTCGGCACGCGCTCTGACCTCACCGACTCCGTCGGCAGCTTGTCTTTGTGCGCCGTCTCTTTCCATTCCCTGAAAAAATCGTCCTTGCCGGCCTCTATGACGCCGCCTTCCACGATCGTCCGGTTGCCGCTGTGGTGCAGCTGGACCCGCGCGCGCGCCTCCGCGCGCGCCTCCTGCGCCTCCACCTGCGCCTCCACCTGCGCCGTCTTTTCCCGATAGAAGCCGAACTTGCTCCAAAAGCGCTCCCAAAGGTTCATCGTGACCGGATCCAGACGCGACGGCTCAAAGCCATGCTGCGTCAGGCGCACCGGCTCAGCGGGGATGTCGCCGCGCGCGTCGGGGATGTACGCGTCCACGGTCTTGCCCGCCGTCAGCGCCGCCGAGACGAGTTCCGCGACACTCTGATGCCCCGCGCGGCGCAAAAACTCGCCGTAGGAGCGGTAGCCCGGATATTCCCCGTCGTGATACCGCTGCGTCAGGATCTGGCTTACCGTCTTTCCGCCGATGCACAGATAGTCGGCGCGATCCATCGCGGAGCCGACCACGCTGTCTCCCGTCATATTCGTCATGTACGTCGTCGCCTCGACGGAGCTGAACATCGCGTCGAGCGCCCGCCCCGCCGATGCACGGATATAGGGCGGGATCATGACGCCGATCTCCTCGGGCGTCAGGGGCGCGTAATCCTTCGGCTGTTTGCCCCAATTCTCGGGCTTGGCGAACTGGAGCTGCGCCTGCTTGCTCACGAAGTCCGGAAACTCGATGGTCATGCCCTCCGGCAGTACCGGTTTCCGGTACTCCTCGATTTTCGCGGGCGAAAGGTCGATCCTGTGCGCGGCACAGAACGTCTGGATCTCCTGCGGGATGGGGCCGATGCGAATGCCGAGCATGGTCTCCATGCTTTGAAGCATCAGATCCATGTCCACGACGGTCTGCGCGCCGTCCTTATCGCGCGCGTATTGGTGCAGATTGCGCGCGGCGACGTCCCCCGCCGCCTTTCTGTAATCCGCGCGGACGGGGCTGAACGTGTCCGCCGCCGCCAGATGGGCGCACAGCTTCTCCGCGCGCGTTTGGACGCGCTGTTCGCGCGCCAGCCCTTGCAGGTCGCGGTCCAGCGTCCGGTAGGTATCGCCGTTTATGATCCCTTGGATCGTCCGCTTCGCCTCGTCCCCGCGCAGCGCGAGCACGCAGTTGATGCGCTCCATGCGCTCGGCCGCCTTCATGTCGAGCGCGCTGTAGTGCCCGCGCGGATCGACGCCCGGAAAACGGATAACGACCTCCTGATCCTCCGGCAGCGCGTCGGCGCGCACCAGAGTGCCGGAGCCGTCCCACACGTTGTCCAGCCCCATGTCTCCGAGCTGGCTCGCCGCCAGCTCCTGAGCGATCGCGCGGTAAGCCTCGGTCAGCTTCTGCGCGTCCGTCGCCGCCGCGAGCCTTTGCTTC
>CAMVGI010000226.1 GCA_947166955.1 uncultured Clostridia bacterium
TTCCGCGGCGCGCCGATAGTAGTCCCGCGCGCGCGCAAGGTCGCTGTGGACGCCTCCGAGACCGCGTTCGCAGAACTCGCCCATTTTGTAGAGCGCCTGCGCGTAATCCGCGTTCGCGGCTTTCTGATACCACTGCGCCGCCTTGGCGACGTCCCGGCGCACGCCGTCGCCCTTTTCATAGCAGAGACCGACGTTGTAAAGCCCGCGCGGCTCGCCCTGACCCGCGGCCTGTGAGAACAGCTCGAACGCCTTCGCCTTGTCCGCCGTGAACGCGATGCCGTTTAAGTAAAACCACGCGAGGTTGCACTGCGCCGTGCTGTCGCCGCCCTCGGCGGAAAGCGCGTAGTAGTGCGCGGCGCGCGCGACGTCCTTTGCCACGCCGTGACCCATCTCGAAGCAGTAGCCGAGGTTGCACGGCGCGCTGGCATAGCCCTGGTCGGCGGCCTTGCCGTACCACTTCGCCGCGGCGGCCCAATCCTGCGCGACGCCCTTGCCCTCGTCATAGCACCACGCGAGGTTGTACTGCGCGCGGGCGTAGCCCTGCTCGGCGGCGGCGGTGTACCAGCGGACGGCGTCGTCCCAGCTCTGTTCGACGCCCTTGCCGTGCTGATAGCACCAGCCGAGGTTGCACTGCGCGCGGGCGTAGCCGAGCTCCGCGGCCTTGCCGTACCACGAGACGGCCTCCTCCCAGCTTTGCGCGACGCCCTTGCCGGACTCGCAGCACCAGGCGAGGTTGCACTGTGCGCGGGCGTACCCGCGCTCGGCGGCGGCGCGGTAGTACGCCACGGCCTTTTCCCAGCTTTGCTCGACCTGGTCGCCTTCCTCGTAAAAAAGCCCGATGCGCGTCAATCCGCGCGGGAAGTTGCGGGCCGCGGCGGCGTCGTACCAGCGGAACGCGGCGGTCATGTCGCGCGCAACGCCCTTGCCGTTCTCCAGACACCAGGCGAGGTTGCACATCGCGGGGGCATAACCGTCCTCCGCCGCCTTGCGGTAGAGCTCCGCGGCCTTTTCCCAGCTCTGTTCGACGCCCTCGCCGTTTTCGTAATAAAGCCCGAGGCGGCACACGGCGGCGGGATAGTCCTGCCGCGCGGCGGCGCGGTAGAGACGGAGCGCCTCGGCGGCGTCCTGCTCGACGCCCTGACCGTATTCAAAGCACCACGCGAGGTTGTTCAGCGCCCGCGCGTCCTCCTGCGCCGCCGCCATGGAGTACCAGCGGACGGCGTCCTTCCAGCTTTGCGTAAGGCCCTTGCCGTTTTCGGCGCACCAGCCGAGGTTGCACTGCGCGCGCGCCTCGCCGCGCTCGGCGGCGGCGCGGTAGAGCTTGATGGCGCGGTCCCAGCTCTGTTCGACGCCTTGACCGGTCTCATAGCACAATCCCAAATTGCACAGCGCGCGGGGGTCCTCCTGCTCGGCGGCCATGGAATACCAATACACGGCGCGCTCCCAATTCTGCTCGATGCCGCGCCCGACCTCGTAACACCAGCCGAGGTTGCACTGCGCGCGCGAATAGCCGCGCTCCGCCGCGCGGAGATACCAGATCGCCGCCTGCCGCCAATCCTGCTCGACGCCGCGCCCGTACTCGTAGCACAGGCCCAGCGCGCACAGGGCGGGGGGATAGTTCGCCTCGGCGGATTGGCGATAGAACGCGAGCGCCTTGCCGATGTCCGGCTCCATGCCGTCGCCGCGCTCGCGGCAGAGGCCGAGGTTGAAGAGCGCACGGGGGTCGTTCGCGTCCGCCGCCTTGCGATACCATGCGATCGCCTCGCTCTGATCGGGAGCGACGCCCTTGCCGTTTTCGTAGCACCACGCGAGGTTGCACTGCGCGGGCGGATAGTCGCGCTCCGCGGCGGCGCGGTAAAGCTTTACGGCGCGGTCCCAGCTCTGCGCGACGCCGGTGCCGTTTTCATAGCACAGCCCCAGCGAGCACAGCGCGCGCGGGACCTCCTCGTCCGCGGCCATGGCGTACCAATGCGCCGCCTTTTCGTCGCTGTGCTCGACGCCCTTGCCGTATTCATAGCACCACGCGAGGTTGCACTGCGCGCGGGCGTAATCCAACTCCGCGGACTGCCGGTAGAGACGCACCGCCTCCTCCCAGCTCTGCTCCACGCCGTCGCCCAGCTCGTAGCACAATCCGAGCGCGCAGATCGCAGGCGGATACTCCGCTTCCGCCGCCCTGCGGTAAAGCGCGGCGGCCTTGTCCGCGTTCTTTGCAAGATGCCCGCCCTGCTGATAGAGCTGGCCGAGCGCGCACAGGGCGGCGGGATCGTCCGATTCCTCCACGCGGCGGAAGTACGCGGCGGCCTGTTCTCCGTCCGGCGCAAGTCCGAGCAGGCCGACGAGGCGGCACACGCCCATGCGGTAGTAGGCGAGGGGATAGTCCAGCTCCATCGCGCGCTCGACGTCCGCGAGCGCGCGGGCGTCCTCGCCCTGCGAGCGCGCGCGTTCCGCCAGAGCCATCCAGTCGCCGCCGGAGAGGTCTTCCTCCTCCACGGTGAGAAAGAACGCTCCGCCGCAGCGCGGGCAAAGCTCCGGCTCCTCGCCCTCGGCGAGATAGCCGCAATCCGGATTGTCGCAACGATAGTATTCCAAAACAGGCTCCTCCTGTCGATTCTTTGAATCTTTATTATACACCGCTTCCCGTCGAATCCGCAAGATGCGATTTTCCGGTTGCGGGAAAAACGCCGCCGTGATACAATGAACCATCCTACGAAGGAGGCGGAAACGGCATGGTGGATATTGTGAAGGACGGCTCTTTGCAAGAGCGCGGCATCCTGTTCGGATTGGTGGAGGCGACCTATCCCGAGCCGGCGGAGTGGCGGAGCGATGCGTTTTACGAGCGCGCGGAGCGGACGATCGCGGCGCTGCGGAAGGAGTTTGCGGACTACGAGCGCAAGGCGGTCTTCGCCGAGCATCCCTATAGCCGCTTTTTCAAGCGTTTCAAGAAAACCTATCCCGTGATGCTGCAATTCGAGTCGTGCCTTTCGGGCGCGCGGCCCTTTCCGCGGGAGAATCCGGTCGTTGAGGTGCCGTTCCTTGCGGAGCTTTCCACGCGCGTGCTGATGGGTACGCACGACCTTGCGCGCGTCAAGGGGCGCATCGTGCTTTCCTCCGGCACGGAGAAGGAGCCGTTTGAGGGGCTGCGCGGCGAGGCGCACACCTATCCCGGCGACGTGGTGGGCCGCGACGACGGCGGCGTCATCTTCAGCATGATCGCGGGTGCGGACGCGCGCACCTGCGGACGTCCGGAGAGCCGGCACGTATTCTATCCGGTGTTCGGCGTGCCGGAGCAGCCGCGCGCCGAGATCGAACGGGCGCAGGAGCTTGTGGCGGACGTTGTCCGTACGCTCGCGCCAGCGGCGCGCATTGAAATGCAGCTCTTATAGATATAAGAAGAGGGCTTCCGTCCGGAAGCCCTCTTTTGTTATTTGCAAATAAGGTCGATCTCCTCGCAGAGGCTTGCCGCGGCGGCCTCGTTCCGCATGACGAACAGCGCCGTATCGTCGCCGCAGACGCAGCCGACCAGATCCGCGGTGTCCTTGGTGTCGAGCGCCGCGCCCACCGCGTTGGCAAGGCCCGGCATCGTTTTGATCACGACCAGATTCTGCGCGTAGTCGCAGCCGGTGCAGCATTCGCGCAATATGCGCTGGAGCCGGTCGGTCGCGGCGGCGTCGGTGCTGCGCACGGACACGG
>CAMVGI010000227.1 GCA_947166955.1 uncultured Clostridia bacterium
GACGGAACCGGCAAGCGTGCCGTCCGCGAGTTCCGCACGCCGTCCGGAAACGCGCACGTCGAGCCCGCCGAGCGTATACGCGCCGTCGTCAAGCCCCGCGGCGCGCATGGTGTCGCTGATGAGCAGCATCCGCTCCGCGCCCATGAGGCGGAACGCGGCGCGCACCATGGAGGGATGCACATGGACGCCGTCGCAGATCAGCTCGCACCGGACGTCGGGACGGTCGGCGGCGGCGCCGATTACGCCGGGGGCGCGGTGAGCGAATGGCGGCATGGCGTTGAAAAGGTGCGTCACCTCGCGCGCGCCCGCCTCGAACGCGGCAAGCGCGGTATCGTAATCCGCCTCGGTGTGTCCGACGCTGACGGCGACGCGCGGTGCCGCGCCGCGGATGAAGTCGATCGCGCCGTCCAGCTCCGGCGCCACAGTGATGAGCTTGACCAGCCCCTCCGAGCGCGCGAGCCAGAGATCGAGCAGATCGAGATCGGGCGCGCGGAGATAGGCTTCGTTTTGCGCGCCTTTTTTCTTTGCCGAGAGGAACGGCCCCTCCAAATTGACGCCGACAAGCTCCGCGCCCGCGTGTCCCGCCTTCTTGTGCGCCGCCGCCATCGCGCAGATCGCGGTGATGCGCTCCGCGGGCAGCGTCATCGCGGCGGGGCAGATCTGCGTCACGCCGCGCGAAAGCTCGTATTCCGCCATGGCGTCGAGCCCCGCGTCGTCGGCGTCGGAGAAGTCCGCGCCCACGCAGCCGTGGAAGTGCAGATCGGTGAGGCCCGGAATCACATAGCACCCCGAAGCGTCCACCGTTTCGCCTTCCGCGCGCGCGGCGATGCGTTCGCCGTCCGCAAAGAGGTCGCGCCGGACAAAGCCGTCCTTCGCGTCGAATACCAGACCTCCGGCGATCCTCACAGAACGACGACCCCCTTCCGGTCGGGCAGTTTGCCGAGCGCGGCGGCGTCCGCCACGAGCGTCACGTCGGGATGGATCTGGAGGATGGAGGCGGGCAGGCGCGGCGTGACGGGGCCAGCGAACGCGCCCGCGACCGCGTCGGCCTTTTCCTCGCCGCTCGCGACGATGACCACGCGCTTCGCCTGCATGATGTGGCGGATGCCGAGCGTCAGCGCCTGACGCGGCACGTCGTCCGCGCTTGCGAAAAAGCGCTTGTTCGCCTCGATGGTGCTCTCGGTCAGCCGGACGAGATGCGTGTCCATGACGAACGCGTCGCCCGGCTCGTTGAAGCCGATGTGGCCGTTGCGCCCGAGACCGAGCAGCTGGAGGTCGATGCCGCCGAAGGCGTCGATGAGCGCGTCGTAGCGGGCGCATTCCGCGGCGGGGTCGCCGCACAGGCCGTCCGGCACGTGCGTGTGCTCGGCGCGGATGTCCACGCGGTCAAAGAGATGCTCGTTCATGAAGCGGCGGTAGCTTTGCTCGTGCTGCGGGGCGAGCCCGAGGTATTCGTCGAGGTTTACGGTGCGCACATCCGCGAAGGAAAGGTCCTTTTTTTTGACCCACTCCACGAGCTGGTCGTACACCCCGATGGGGGTGGAACCGGTCGCGAGTCCCAGCACGCAGTCCGGCTTGAGAATGACCTGCGCGGAGATGAGATTCGCCGCCTGACGGCTCATGGCCTTGTAGTCGGCACACTGATAGATCCGCATGAAAAACGCTCCTTTCCCAAACTGCCGCGCGTCTCAGCGGCGCGTGGTTTTTTTGTTTCTTTTCTCGCGCAGCGCGGCAAGCAGACGCGCAAGAGGCGAGAATCTGGCTTGAAACACCTTGCCCGTGCGCTCCTCGACGAAGCTTTTGAACGCGTCGGCGCGCTCGCCCAGCGCTTCCTTGGGGATCATGTAGCCGCCGTATTGGCTGCGGAAGAGGTAAAACGCCTGCCGGTCCTCGCCCAGCTTCAGCACGTCGGCGTAGGACAGGGGGTCCAGTTCCTCGCCGTCCGGCTGCGAGACGATGCGCATGGCGTTCTTTTCAAAATAGTAATCGGAACAGGGAAACGGCTGCCCCGTCTCGCGCAGCTGCTCGGCAATGCGTCGGGCGGTGCGGTTGGACGCGGCGTAGGTGGTGGTCATGAGGTAGCAGCCGTAGCCGATGGCCGGCAGGCTCCACCAGCCGCTTCGGGATACGCCGAGGATAATGAGCCCCACGCTCAAAAAGCTGCGCGTTACGCGGTTGCGGTTGCAGAACAGGTCGTACTGCATGTGCGAGAGCGCGACGAGCGTGTCCTCGTCATGCCGCATGTTCACCTGAAACTTTGCCATAATCACACTCCGAGGCGGAGGTCCCGCCTAAACTAAAAGTATAGTGCAGCAGGGGGCAAAACGCAAACAGAATATTTGTACCACGGGCACGACAACTTGTACTTATTACATTGTTACAAAAACGGAAATTGAAAACTGACAAAATGCCTAATTTTAGCGGAGTAAAGCGCAAAAGTTCTTGACATTTCGGCCAAGATTAGATTATGATATGGCGTACTTATTTTTAGGGCGTATTATTTCCGCGCGGCGTTCGCCGACGGTAATAATAAATAATTTGAGGAGAGAAGAATGAAAATGAAGAAGATCATCGCACTGCTTCTGGCGGCTGTCATGGTTCTCGCGCTCGCTGCTTGCGGCGGCAAGACCGAGCAGCCCGCTGCCAACCAGCCCGCGGCGAGCGAGCCTGCCGCGAACACCCCCGCCGCCGCGCCGGCGACTCCTGCCGCTCCGTCCGCGGACGACGCCGCTGCCGACGCCTATCACGTCGACATCATCTATTCCAACGTCTTTAACCCCAAAGAGTGGAACTACAAGGCTGCCGAGAAGTTCGCCGAGATGGTGACCGAGCGCACCGAGGGCCACATCACCGTGACCTATCACGGCCTTAACGAGCTCGACTGCTATGCCGACTCCGTCGTCCACGCCGTCAACGGCGACAAGTGGATCGGCCTGGAAGAGCCCTCCCTGTTCGCGGACTATGTCGGCGACTGCGCGGTGCTCGTCGGCCCGATGCTGTACAACAACGACGCTGAGTACAACTACGTTATGGATTCCGACCTCGTCGCGGGCGTCAAGGCCAAGCTCGCCGAGCAGAACATCCACATCCTCGACACGCACTATTCCTTCGGTTATCGCTCCGTCGTGACCAACAAGGACATCCACACCCCCGAGGATCTCAAGGGCGTGAAGCTCCGCTCCACCACGGCCTCCCTGTTCATCAAGACCATCGAGTGCCTGGGCGCCACCCCCGTCCCCATGTCCTTCACTGAGTGCCTGAGCGCCATTTCTTCCGGCGTTGTCGACGGCTTCGAAGGCTCCACCTCCACCCTGGCCGGTGCGGGCGCTCCCTACGAGCTGGTCAAGAAGGTCGCTCTGACCAACCACTTCATCGCCACCCGCTGGCTGTTCATGCCCGAGGATCTGTATCAGGAGATCCCCACCAAGTGGAGAGACATCCTCGACCAGTGCGCGCTTGAGTGCGGCGAGTGGGAGCAGCAGAGCTGCGCCGACGACGAGCAGGTCCAGATCGACAAGATGAAGAGCGAGAACGGCGTGACCTGGAACGAGGTCGACCTCGACGCCTTCACCAAGGCGTGCGAGCCGGTCTATGACTGGATCGTTTCCGAGTATGGCGCCGATCCCACCCTGCATCAGAAGCTCGTGGACATGATCAGCGAC
>CAMVGI010000228.1 GCA_947166955.1 uncultured Clostridia bacterium
GCTCCTCGATCGCCGTCGCCTGACGCGTCGTGCCCTCGGCGAGCAGCTGCGAGCCATTCGCGATCTGGCCCGCGCCGCTCTTCACGCCGTCCGCGGAAGCGTCCATGTTGCCGATGATCTTGGAAAGACGCTGCTGGATCTCATAGAACGCGTGATGGATCTCGGCGAAGTCGCCGACATAGTCCAGGGACGGCTGCTTGGTAAAGTCGCCCTCGCCCATCGCGGTCAGCACGCGGGAGATGTCGCTGATGTAGGTGCTGATCTGCTCCTTGGTGGCCTGCAGCTTCTTGGCGAAGACGCCGATCTCGTCCTCGTGGAAGTTCGCGTTGACCTCCGTCGTGCGAAGCTGGCCGTTCTCCATCTCCTCGGCGAGAAGCGAGACCTGGTCGATGGGCGCGACGATCTTGCGTCTGGAGAAGAAGAAGATCACAGCGGCGGTAACGAGCAACGCGACCACGCCCAACACGATGGAGATCGTGGTGACCTTGCTGAACTCAGAGTTCGCGGCGGTAGCGTCGGAGCCGGCGAAGAACGCGCCGCAGACGTTGCCGTTGACGTCGGTCATCGGGGCGTAGGACACATAGTACTGCTTGCCGATGATGGTCGCCTTGCCCTGATACTTGCCCTTGCCGTCGATAACGGTCTTCTTGATGCCGTCGCCCATCGCCGTGCCGACGACCGGCTTATTGGTCTTGGGGTCGATGATGGTCGTGGCGAGGCGGATATTGTCGCGGAAGATCGTCACGTCGCATTCGCTGACCGCCTTGGTGTTCGCCAGCCAGGTCGAATCGCTCATGTCGAAGCCGACGCAGATCGCACCGGACGCCATGCCGCCGGAAAACGGCGCGGCATAGAGCGCGGTGAGCTTGTCGCCCTCCTTGACGATGCCGTTCACGGTCTTGCCCGCGGCGACCTCCGCCATGTTGAACGAGGTGAGCGGGCAGCCGTCGCTGCGGAAGATCTCCTTGCCGGTGCTGTCGGCAAAGATGACGAACGAACCCTGTCCGTCGCCGCCGGCGTTCGACGCCCACGCGTCCGCGAAGTGCGCGGTATCGTTGGTGAGAATCGCCGAAGCGGTGCCGCGATCCATCGTCCACATGACGAAGTGTTCGCTCAGGCCGTTGAGCTTGGTCGCAAATTCGTTCTCCAACGATGCGCAGCCGACGTTCGCGCGCTCGACCAAAATACCGTCGTTGTAGCTGCGGAACATCGAAATCGCCACCGCAAGGATCGCAACCACGGTAATGAGGAGCGCGGCCACGGAAATCAGGATGACCTGAATTCCCAACTGTTTCGTAAAGCCCAGCTTTTCCGTCTGCTTTTTCATGCTCTATTCTCTCCTTAAAATTGAAATCTCACAAATCCCTACAAGATATTGCGGTATACCATCCTTAGTATACTGTTGATAAGTTTAACATAATCTGTCGATTTTGGCAAGTCATTTTTGTAAAATATTATATGTGCGATCAAAGGATTGCAAACCCGTTCAAAATTTGTTATTCTGTTTTATGATATGTCCGCATTCCGGAAAGGGGGAAACGACGCCGTGAAACGCCTTAAACGCGCGCTCTGCCTCATCTTTGCGCTGCTGCTGCTCACAAGCCTCGCGCCGAAGGACGCCCGCGCGGCGGAGAGCGTCTGTTTCCTCGCGGCAAACGAAAAACTTTTTCCGCTCAGCGACGACACAATGCCATTCTGGTCCGGCGGAGCGCTCTACGTCCCGCATACGCTGATGGACGGCGGCGACCTCGGCATCCATTACAGCCGCAACATGGAAAAGCAGGTGCTCACCGTCTACAATCTGCGCAACGGCTCGGTCACTTTCGATTTCGCGGCGGGTACGATCGAGACCAACACCCTCAAAACGATTCCCGGCAGCGCGATCGTCCGCGGCGGCATCGTGTTTCTGCCGGTCGGCGTGCTGTGCGACTTCTTTGAGCTGGACTACATCTACACCCGCGTGACCTACGGCTATCTTCTGCGCGTAAAGACGCGTTCGGACACGTTTTCGAACGACCGCTTCATCGACGCGGCAAGCATGCCGATGGCACAGCGCTACGCGCAATACGAAAAGGCGCACGCGCCGGCCGACAATCCGGAGGGACCCTCCGGCAATGGTCAAAAGGAACAGGAAACAGCACAGCGGACGGTTTACCTTGTGATAGAATCCACAGCGTCCGAGCATACGCTCCCCATTCTGGACGGCGCTTTCTCCGCGCGGACGGCGTTTTTGTTCGCGCCGCAGGATCTGGACGGCGCGGACGAGCTGCTGCGCCGCCTCGCCGCGCTCGGCGCCCCCGTCGTGCTGCGCGTGGACGCCTCCGGCGGCCCCGAGGGCGCGCTGGAAGAGATCGAGCGGTACAACCGCGTGCTTTGGAACGCCGCCAACATCAAAACGCGTCTCGTCTTTTTGGATGGCGCAAGCGAGGAGACCGCGCTCGCCGTGCTTGATGCCGGCTACTGCCCGCTGCGGTTCGCGCTGGACTACGGCGGCGGCCTGCCCTCCGTTTCCCGCGCAAGCAGCCGCATTTTCTCGGCCGCCGACGCGAATCACGGCGTCTGCTGCGTCTTTCTCGGTCGCCGGCAGCCTGAGTTCCCTCGCGGCGAGCCTGCGCGCCGGCAACTGCACGCTCGCGCGGCTCAACGAAACGATTTTCTAAGATTCACAATTCGTTTAGGAAAAATGAGCCGAAGCGCATTATAATCCTTGAAAAAGGCAAAGGAGGTTTCCCATGGCGCGCAACATTCTCGTGGTCGAGGACGACAACAACATTTCCAACCTCATCAAGATGTATCTCGACAAGGAGGGCTTCGACGTGCGTCTCGCCGCGGACGGCGGCAAGGCGGTGGAGGAATTTCAGACGCAGGAGCCCGACCTCGTGCTGCTTGACATCATGCTCCCCGTACTCGACGGCTGGGGGGTGCTCGCGCGCATCCGCGAAACGTCGAAGTGCCCTGTCATCATGCTCACCGCCAAGGGCGAGGTCGACGACCGCATCCACGGCCTTGAGATGGGCGCGGACGACTACGTCGTCAAGCCCTTCGAGATGAAGGAGCTGCTCGCGCGCATCAACGCGGTGTTGCGCCGCAGCGAGATCCCCGACGACACGAAGAAAAAACTGACGTTCGACAAACTCGTCATCAACCTCGACTCCTATGAACTGATCGTCGACGGCAAGAAGATCGACACGCCGCCGAAGGAGCTGGAGCTTCTCTACCACCTCGCCGCGACGCCCAACCGCGTCTATACCCGCAACCAGCTGCTCGACGAGGTGTGGGGCTTCGACTATTTCGGCGATTCGCGCACGGTCGACGTCCACGTCAAGCGGCTGCGCGAAAAGGTCGAGGGCGTCTCCGAACAATGGGAGCTCAAAACCGTTTGGGGCGTTGGCTATAAGTTCGAGTTAAAGGGATAGTCCCGCCATGAGCGAAACAGGAAGGAAAACGCAAAAATTTCAAGCGCCGCAGCAGTTCAAGACCATCTATTGGCAGAACTTCTCGCTCATGGCGCTGGTCGTGCTGCTGACGCTGGTGCTGCTGGGCGCGTCGTTCTTCGCGTTGAGCTACAACTACACGCGCAACGAGCGCGAGTCGGACATGCGCGCGAAGGCGACGGTCGTTTCGCAGATGGTCTCCGCCTACGTCAACGGCGGCTC
>CAMVGI010000229.1 GCA_947166955.1 uncultured Clostridia bacterium
CCGATGCTTGCGCCGGGATTGATGTCGATGCCCGTGTTCGCGTGCGCGTACTCGGTCATGATGCGCGGGATCATCGGCACCTCCATCACATACAACTCGTGCGCGATGCGATAGATGAAGATGGCGAAAAAGCCCGGGTACGACAGCACGACCTCCTCCATGTTGTGCGCGGCGGGGTCGCCGTCGAAGAACGCCTCCAGATCCTTTTGCAGCGCGGCCTGGATCTCCGGCAGTTTTTCAAGCAGCGCGCCCGCTGTCTCCTCCGCGCGGCGGCGGTTTTCCTTCGTCTCGTCCATCGTCAGCGCGATCTGATCGCTGAGGTCGTCGAAGATGCGCTCCATCAAAAGCGCGCCGTACTGCTCCGGCGGCAGCTTCAAAAGGTGTTTTTCGCCGTAATAGACAGGGAACAGCAGACGCTGGAACGCGCGGATGATCTCAATGATCGCCTGACGGCTCGGAAGCCGCAGCGCGTCGCCGTACATCGGCAGCGCGGCGGCGTTGTACTGCTCGGCAAGCTTTGCCGCGGAGTCTCTTATGATATGGGTGCGCTTCGCTTTTTCCATCGTTTTCCCCCCGATCCCGTTTTACAAATCGTTATTATAGGGTATCGCGCCGCAGATTGCAAGGGTTTTCGACTTTTTCCGTTACCGCTTGCAAACGCGGCGGCTCTGTGCTATGATATGCGTTGTTCTTACAAGGAGGCATCTCAACATGAATACCAAAACCGTCACCCGCACCGCCATTCTCATCGCCCTGCTCGTCGCGCTGCAGTACGCGACCGCCTCGCTCGGGCAGTTTGTTACCGGTTCCTGCGTCAATCTCGTGCTCGCCGTCGCCGCGCTGTTCGTCGGCCTTTGGAGCGGCGTCGTCGTCGCCGTCGTCTCGCCGTTTTTCGCGTTTCTGCTCGGCGTGGGGCCGAAGCTCATCGCCATCGTCCCGTTCATCGCGCTGGGCAACCTCGTCTACGTCGTCGTGCTCGCGTTGCTCGGCAGGAAGCTCGACAAGCTGCCGCAGAGCCTTCTGAACGTCGCCGCGGCGGCGGTCGCCAAGTTCCTGACGCTGTTTCTCGTCGTCGTCAAGCTCGTGCTGCCCTCGCTGGGGCTTGCCGAAAAGCAGGTCGCGACCATGAGCGTCATGTTCTCGTGGCCGCAGCTTATCACCGCCGCAATCGGCGGCGTGCTGGCGCTCGCCGTTGTGCCGGCGCTCAAAAAGGCGTTCAGGGAATAAGCGCATCCGTGAAAAGCGCAAAGGGAGAAGCCTGTGGGGCTTCTCCCTTTTACTTGTTCACCAGCAGCTTTTTCATCGCCTGTTCCAAGCCGTCCACCGTCAGCGGATACATGTCGAGCAGCTTTTGAATGACGCCGTAGCTCTGTCCCCAATACGGCCCCCACGACGGTTCCTTTTCGGGGTTGAGCCAGACGAGGTGGTCGTACTGCGCCTTGAAGCGGCGGAGCCAATCGAGGCCCGAGCGCGCCTGCTCGCCGTCCGCGCCGCCAAAATAGCGTTTTCCGGTCAGCTCGTACATATCCATCAGCGCATCGCCGACGAGAATGACCTTGTACTCGCCGCCGAAATTCTTCAAAAGCCATTCCGTCGGCACGGCATGGCTGCGGTACATGCGCGGGTCGGTGTAGACCGAGGAATAGACGCAGTTGTGGAAGTAGTAGACGTGCAGCTCCTTGAATTGGTTCGCCTTCTCCGCCGCCTGAAAGAGCATCGAGCAGAGGCTTGCCCAATACTCCATCGAACCGCCGGAGTCCATCAGCATGAGCACCTTGACGGTGTTGCGCCGCGGACGCTTGTAGCACACCTTGAGCGTCCCCGCGTTGTCGCAGGTCTCGCGGACGGTGCCGTCCACGTCGAACTCGGTCTTGTCGCCGAGCGTCTGGTCGGAATACTGCCGCAGCAGGCGGAACGCCATCTGGAACTGCCGGATGTCAAGCACGTTGTCCCGCCGGAAATCGCGGTACTTCCGCTCCCCCGCGACCTCGAACGCACGGCGGTGGCGGCTCACACCGCCGACGCGGATGCCCTGCGGCGCGTATCCGCTGTGCCCGAAGTTGGAAAAACCGCCCGTGCCGATCCAATACGAGCCTCCGTTGTGCTCCTCGGTCTGCTCTTTGAGCCGCTCGGCGAACATCTTGAGGATCTCCTCGACGCTCTTTTCATCGTAGCCCTGCGCGACGAGGAACGCGCGAAAATCGTCGAGCGCGCGCTCCGGATGGTCGAGCCAGCGCAAAAGCTCGTCGGGCAGCTCGTCTTCAAACGGCACGCCGTCGAAATACTCCAGAAACACGCGGTCGAACTTGTCGTAGTCCGCCTCGGTCTTAACGAGCACCGCGCGGCAGAGCTGATAAAAGCCCGTCAGGCTCGTATGCTGCAAGTCCAGCGTCAACGCCTCCATGAGCGTCATCCACTCGTTCATCGAGACGCCGAAGCCGTGCGCGCGCAGCAGATAGAAAAAGCCGATAAACACCTTCGGCGCCCCCTTTCCTCAAAAGCTTTTTTATTATAGCATAACGAACGGAGAAATCCACCCCGCGATTTTACCGTCTTTTCTTTTTTTGCGCCCTGTGTTATACCGAACCTGTGCTTTCGTTTCGCGCGCCGTTTCTCCGCAAAATGCAAAAAACTCGCTGAAATCTTTCGAAATCAGCGAGTTTTTTGGTACGCCATGTAATACCCTGTCCACCGCGAAATTTCGTGTCTGGGGTCAGGTTGTGGGTCTAATTCTACAGTCCTTGGATATCCTCGAAAAACCCCGGCAGCACCTCAAAAATGATGGTGCAGATCAGGCTCCAGTTCGTATTCTCATAGTCATGCACAAGCCGATGCCGCAAACCGGATATCTTCGCCCACGGTATTTCGCCATGGGCGCTTTTGTATTCGTCGGACAGGTTGTAGACGTGCTCGCCGATATTATAGAGCGGCGTTGTGATTGCCCATCGAACCGGCTCCTGCTCCAAGACTGCCTCGGGCGTGATTTTTGTTTCCCGAAGATAATCCAGCAGCTTTTTTGTGGTCTCGCTGATCTTCTCGATGCGCTGCTCGTCGCTGTAGGTCATGCGATCCGCACCCCCTCGGAAAAAATCGTGCGATAGAACTCCGTGCCCTCATTGATCTCCCGCAGCTCATACACGTCCACGTTCTTGCCGAGCGTTCGGTACAGCTCGTCGGCGATGCAGAAAACATCCGTGGGGTCAAACTGTTCTCCGCCGATCACGACGAGGTCGATATCGGAGCTGCCGGTCGCCTCCTGCCGCGCATAGGAGCCAAACAGAACCGCTCCCGCCGCATGGTATTTACGCAGAATCGGAAGGATCGCCGCGATAAGTTCTTCTCTGCTGTAAATATGCTCGGACATTTTCTCACCTCCTGCGTATATAGAGTACCACGAAACCGTTCAAAAGTCTTATTCGATGTGGTTTTCCCGATTAATCATGTATTGGTTATAACACTGCAAAACTGCTTATGATATTATAATAAATGCCATCTATGGAATTATCAAGATGTTTTTGTTGGAGAAATGTATCCATGGTGAGTTTAGAATCGAAAGCGCAAGCCGCGGAGCGCATCGCCGATGTGTTCTTGAAATATGCCGCAAAATGCAAAAAACTCGCTGAAATCTTTCGAAATCAGCGAGTTTTTTGGTA
>CAMVGI010000230.1 GCA_947166955.1 uncultured Clostridia bacterium
AGAAGGTCTTCCGAGAGTTGGTCCGTAAACGTCACAGACTCCGGATGGCGTTTGTCCTTGTAGACCCCGTCGATCCGATAAGTCGTCACTTCGTAGCCGGTCTTCCCGAACATGACGGTGACTGTGCCGTGCTGCGCTTTACACAGAAGAACCCGGACATCAACCGCGTCTGGTTCCGCGTCCCCGCCGTGAAGGACGAATGCTGCTGGGGCTGCGGCGAACAGATGTCTTACTTCAATCTGCGCGGGCGCCACTTCCCCCTCTGGACCTCGGAGCCGGGTGTCGGGCGCGACAAGACCACCTACGTCACCTGGCGCTCCGATGTGGAGAATCAGGCGGGCGGCGACTACTACAACACCAACTTTCCCCAGCCGACCTATGTTTCGAGCCGGCGCTACTATCTGCATGTGGACACCACCGCCTACGCGGACTTCGATTTCCGCCACGGCGATTTCCACGAGCTGCAGGTCTGGGAGATCCCCGCGTCGATACGCATCGAGGCGGCGGAGAGCTTTTCGGAGCTGCTGGAGAAGGAAAGCGCCTTTTTCGGACGTCAACCGGAGCTGCCGGATTGGGTATACAACGGCCTTATCATGGGCGCTCAGGGCGGCGAACGCTCTTTCAAACTGCTGGAGCGGGCGCTGGGGCGCGGCGTGAAGGTCGCGGGGCTGTGGTGCCAGGATTGGTGCGGCAAGCGCGTGACCTCGTTCGGCAAGCGGCTGCAGTGGGACTGGCACTTCCATCCGGAGATGTATCCCGACCTGCCCGCGCGGATCGAGGCGCTCCACGCGCGCGGCGTCAAGTTCCTCGGCTACGTCAACCCCTATCTGGTCAAGGACGGGGAGCTGTACCGCGAGGGGCTGGAAGCGGACGCGT
Organism: uncultured Clostridia bacterium; assembly: GCA_947166955.1. The sequence continues at coordinate 877 of CAMVGI010000230.1, forward strand.
TCGCCAAACGCTCGGACGGCAGCGTTTACCTCGTCGATTTCGGCGAGTTCGACTGCGCCGTGGTCGATCTGACCGACCCACGGGCGTACGATTGGTTCAAGGACGCGGTCATCAAGCGCCACAGCATCGACATCGGCGTGGACGGCTGGATGGCGGATTTCGGCGAATACCTCCCGACGGACGACATCGTGCTCCACAGCGGCAAAAGCCCCATGCTTGAGCACAACCGCTGGCCGGCGCTGTGGGCGAAGTGCAACTACGACGCCGTTTCGGAAGCCGGCAGGCTGGGCGAGATCGTGTATTTCATGCGCGCCGGCGGCACGGGGAGCCAAAAATACTGCACGCTTCTGTGGGCGGGCGACCAGAGCGTCGATTTCTCGCGCCACGACGGGCTTTGCACCACGATCTGCGCGGCGCTGAGCGCCGGTATGAGCGGCTGCGGCCTGAGCCACAGCGATATCGGCGGCTACACGAGCCTGTTCGGCAACGTCCGCACCAAGGAGGTCTTTCTCCGCTGGGCGGAGATGGCGGCGTTCACGCCCGTGATGCGCACGCACGAGGGCAATCGGCCCGACGAGAATTTCCAGTTTTACGACGATGACGACTGCATGGACCGTCTTGCGCGGCTGACGGAGATCCACGTCATGCTCGCCCCGCTTTTGCGGGAGCTGGCGGCGGAGAACGCGAAAACCGGCATGCCCGTGCAGCGCCCGCTGTTCCTGCACTACGAAAACGATCCCCGCTGCTTCACGGAGCAGTTCGAATACCTGCTCGGCCCCGACGTCCTCGTCGCGCCCGTGTGGCAGGGGGGCGCGGACGAATGGCGGGTCTTCCTGCCCGAAGGAGGGTGGCTCCACCTCTGGAGCGGCGAAGCCCTCGACGGGGGCGAGCACACCGTTTCCGCGCCGCTGGGCTTTCCGCCCGTCTTCTACCGCGCCGGTTCGCGCCACGCGCCGCTGATGGAGCGTATCCGCGCCGAGTACGGGCGCTGAACCGATTCCTTTGTGATTACGGCAAATCTTTTGCTGGATCTGCATAAAAAATTTGAATGGAGGAACCCAAGAAGATGAAAAGGATTCTGAGCTTCGCCCTGGCCATGATGATGGTCCTGGCCCTCGCCGCCTGCGCCGGCAAGGCTGAAACGCCCGCCGCCCCTGCGGCGAACACCCCCGCGCAGACCAACACCGGCAACACCCCCGCTCCCGCGGCTCCCGCGAGCGGCTCCGCCGAGACCGTCAAGATCATCTGCCCCTACGGCGCAGGCGGCATTGCCGACCTCGTCGGCCGCAAGTACGCCGAGGTCGCCAACAGCGTCCAGAGCGACTACAACTTTATCGTTGAGAACATGACCGGCGGCGACGGCTTCGCGGCGAACACGTTCTTCTCCGAGGAAGACCCCTCCGTGAAGGACCTGCTCGTGCTCGGCTACGGCGCGTGCTACCGTCATGACGGCGGCAAGAAGTACAACACCGAGGAAGTCGACTTCGACGTGGAGAAGAACGTCCCGTTCTGCACCATCGACGACCGTACCTGGATCCTCTACGCCAAGCCCGACACCACGCTCGCCGACGTGCTCGCCAAGGCGAAGAGCGGCGGCATCAAGATGTCCGGCGGCAACCCGCTGTCCGACCCCCATCTGGCGCTCGGCACCCTGATCGCCGCCGAGGGCGGCAAGGTCCAGGTCGTCCCCTATGACGGCGGCGCGGAGCAGCGCAAGGGCCTTACCGACGGCGAGGTCGACGTGTTCGTCGGCGGCGCGCTTGCCGGCACGGGCGACGTCGAGGCGGGCAACATCGTTCCCATCCTCGCGTTCTCCGACAAGCCCTTCGAAGGCTTCGTCGGCCCCAACGGCGCGATCAGCGTTCCCTGCATCGCCGGCAGCGGCAAGGCCCCTGAGCTGAGCGCTTCCAACGACTACTCTGCGAGCATCCTGCCCGCCGGCGGCGGCCTTGCCACCCACGACGGCTGCGACGCCGCGTTCCGCAACGACATGATCGAGGTCGCCAAGAAGGTTTGGGCGTCCGAAGACTTCGCGGGCTGGATCGTCTCCGACGCCGTCCTGCTCAACCACTTTGAGAAGTACGGCGACGACGCCGTCGCGTTCTACAAAGAGGCGCGCGCGAAGGGCATGGCCGCTTACGACCTGCTGATCGCGGGCTGAGCCTGAGCTTCGCCAAGGTCACGCAGCTCATACAGGCTGATGGGCTGAAAAGCCCATCAGCCTGTATCTTGCTTTCCTGCCGCGTTTCGCGGCGGTTGTCCAACCTGTCCGAAAGAGGTGAGTCCCATCAAAAAGTTCAACATCAAGACCAACCTTGCCACCGGTATCCTGATGGGTCTGTTCAGCGCGTTTCTGCTGCTCGTCATGCCCCAGCAGGTGCGCATCCCCGCGTATGACTCCGGCGCGCCCAGCCCCCGCATCATTCCGGGCATCTGCATCGTGGTAACGCTGCTCTGCTCGCTCGTGCTCATCATCGAGAGCCTGGTTTTCAAAAAGGAAAAGATCGTCGTATTCGACTGGGAAAAGGAAAAACCCGCCATTTTGCTCATCGTCCTGATGTGCGTTTACGTGGCGTTGATCATCCATATCGGCTTCATCCTCGCCTCCGCCGCCGTATTCGTTGCGGTGCTGTTCTATTGCGGCGAGCGCAAGCCCTTTATCTATATCTTCACCATTGCCCTGGCAGTGGGGATCTATTTCCTTTTCAGCAAGGTGTTCCATGTCTCTCTGCCGGCCGGAATTCTGCCGTTTTAAGGAGGG
>CAMVGI010000231.1 GCA_947166955.1 uncultured Clostridia bacterium
AGGCTTTCATGCTGTATCCCTCCTCACCGCAGCAGATAGCGGTATGCGCCGTAGAGCAGGAACAGCGCGAAGGCGCGCCGCAGCCATATGCCGGGGACGCGCCGGAAGAGCCGTCCGCCGACGAAACCGCCGACAAGCCCTCCGGCGAGGTAGGGGAGCGCGCGGGCGAGCGGAAAACCGCCGCGCAGCCAGCCGACGGCGGCGGAAACGGCGCAGAGCGGGAAAATGACTGCGACACAGTTGGCAAACGCCGCCTTTTCCTCCAGCCCCGCCCAGCGCGTGAGCAGTACGAGCAGCGGGATACCGCCGCCCCCACCGAACAGGCCGTTGACCGTTCCGGCAAGCATTCCCGCGACGCGGTATCGAAAAGCATCGCCGCCATCCGGCGGCGATGCCTTTTCGCGCGCTTCAGCTGAGCTTTTCAAAGCTCTGGCAATCGGTGCACTGGTCCATCACGGGGTTCGACTCGTGCGTACCCACCTGAATACTGCTCAGACCGCAGTATTGGGCGTTTTCGCAGTGATGGGCGCAGTTGGTGACGCTGCAATGAATCGAGGCGTTGGGCGTGCACGCGCCGCCGCGTTTGGTATGATCGGTCATGACGGGTTCCTCCGTATCGTTGGTTTTGGCGTTTGCCATAGCCTAGTTTGCGCAGAATAAGCAAAAAAATTCGCCGCCCGCAGGCGGCGAATCGAAAATAGACTTATCAAAAGAAGCAATCTTCACTTCTTCCATACGCTGGGGAACGCCAAAATGAGCAGCGGCAGGATCTCCAGACGTCCGAGCAGCATCGTAACCGTCAGCACCACCTTGGTCAGCGGAGCGAAGAAGGCAAAGTTACGCGTCGGGCCGATCAGGGCGAAGCCGGGGCCGACGTTCGAGATCGACGTCAGCGACGCGGAAAGCGCGGTCGCAATATCGACGTTTTCAAACGAAACGACCAGCGTGCACAGCACCGTAATGGCGATGTAGGCGAAGAAGAAGACCGAAACGGAGGAAACGGTGTTTTCCTCCACACGCGCGCCCTCCAGCGTCAGCAGGCGCACCTCGCGGGTGTGGAGGATGCGGCGCAGCTCGCGCCTGAGCCCTTTGAAGAGGATCACGACGCGGCTGACCTTGAGACCGCCCGCCGTCGAGCCGGCGCAGCCGCCGATGAGCATGACGAACAGCAGCACGGCCTTGGAAAGATGCGGCCACAGGTCGAAGTCGGCGGTGGCGTAACCCGTGGTCGTCATCAGCGTGACCACCTGGAACACGGATTCGGAAACGGCTTCATAAACGCCCTTTCCGGCGGAATAGATCAGGTTCGCCGCGATCAGCGCCGCCGCGCCGAGCGTAATGCCGGTATAGACGCGCAGCTCCTCGCTTTTGAGCGCCTCCTTCCACTGCCGGCGGTGGATCTGGAAGAAAACGCTGAAGTTGATCGCCGAGAGAAACATGAACACGATCACGATCCAATTGATGACCTCGGATTGGTAGTAGGCGATGCTTTCGTCGCGCACGGAGAAGCCGCCGGTCGAGATCGTCGTGAACGCGGTGGTGACGCTGTCGAACAGCGGCATGCCGACGATACGCAGGCACAGCGTTTCGGCGATCGTGAGCGCGATGTAGATGAAATAGAGCGATCTCGCGGTCTCGCTCGTCTTCGGCAGCAGCTTGGAGCTGATGGGGCCGGGGCTTTCCGCTTTCATCAGGTTGACGCTGCCCTCGCCGAGCGACGGCAGCAGCGCCAGCACCATCACGAGAACGCCCATGCCGCCCATCCACTGCGTCAGCGCCCGCCAGAATTGGAGAGCGCGCGGCAGCGCGGAGGGAGCGGCGACGATGGTGGCGCCGGTGGTCGTAAAGCCGGAGACGGTCTCAAACACGCCGTCCACATAGGAAAAACCGTAAAGCGCGTAGGGCAGGGCGCCGAACAGGCCCAGCACGATCCAGCACAACGCCACGGCGACAAAGCCGTCGCGGGTCTGGAGGCGTTTGCTGTCTTGACGGACGCTGCTGAGCAGAAAGCCCGTCGCAAGGCAGATCACGATCGAGCCGGCAAACGCGGTAAGGTCCGGACCGCGCGTTATGAGCGCGATCACGAGGCTCGGCAGCATACAGGCGCCTTCGATGCGGAGGATCAGCCCGACGACGCGCGCAATCAAGGGTCGATTCATGGCTTACTTCTCCAAAATGTCATTGAGATCCTGCAAAAACAGCTTGCGCGCCACGATGATGACGCGGTCGCCCTCGCGGATCACGGAATTGCCGTCGGGGATCGTGACCTTCCCGTCGTGCACGATGGCGGCAACCAGCAGTCCGCGCTTCAAATGCAGGTCCTTGAGCGGCGTCTCGAGGAAGTGGGTCGCGCTTGCCGCGGTGAATTCCACCGCCTCCATCGAGCCGTCGAGTATCTTGTGCAGGCTTTCCACGGCGCTGCCCTGCGAATTGGCGAGGCCGCGGACGTAGCGGGAAATGAAGTTTGCGGTGATGTCCTTGGGGCTGATGACCGTTTCGAGGCCCAACTGGCGCAGCACCTCCATGTAGTTCGGGCGCGACATCTTGGGCAGGACCTTCTTGACGCCCGCGTGCTGGGCGGAGAGCGCCATCAGAAGGTTTTCCTCGTCGCGGCCCGTGAGCGGCACGAAAGCGTCGCACTCGAAGATGCCCTCAGTGTCGAGCAGTTCGTGGTCGGTGCCGTCGCCCTGAATGACGGTGGCGTTTGGCAGTTCCTCCGCGAGCATCTGGCAGCGTTCGAGGTCGCGTTCCACGATCGTCAGGCGCGCGCCGGTGTTTTCCAGCGCCCAGGCGAGGTAGACCGCGATGCGTCCGCCGCCGAGGATGGACACGCGGCGTACCGGCGCGATGGCCTTTCCGGTGCTTTTAATGACGCGCGTGGTCTCGCTCGGCGAGCCGATGACGTAGATCAGGTCGCCGGGCAGGGGGACGAAATTGCCGTCCGGAACGATGATCTCATCCCCGCGGCGCGCGGCGCAGACGAGGATGCTGCCGGGATTGTGGCGGTTGTAGTCGAACAGCGAAATGCCCGCCATGGCGCCGCCCTCGGTGACTTCAAAGCCGATCAGCTCGACGAGGCCGCGGGCGAGGCTTTCCACGCTGAACGCGGCGGGTACGCGCAGGATGCGCGCGATCTCCTGCGCCGCGGCGTATTCGGGGTTGATGGTGAGGTCCAGACCGATCTCGCGCCGGAGCACCGGCGCTTCGCGGAAATACTCGGGGTTGCGGATGCGGGCGACCGTGCGCTTGGCGCCCAGCTTTTTCGCCATCAGGCAGCAGATGAGGTTCACCTCGTCGTTCTCCGTCACGGAGATGACGAGATCCGCCTGACGCACGCCCGCCTGCAGCAAAACGCTGACGCCCGCGCCGTTTCCGGTCACGAACATCGCGTCGATGGAGTTCTCGGCGCGTTTGAGCGCCTCCACGTTCTCGTCGACCAGCGTGAGGTCGTGATGCTCGCCCTCCAGCTGCTGGGCGATGGCGTAGCCGACTTTTCCGAGGCCGACGATGATGATCTTCATCTTGTTTCCCTCTCTTGTTGTTGCGATTTCATACTGAGCAGAACGCTGTTGAACTCGGCGCCCATAATGAGCGTGCCCGCCGTCAGATAGAGCCACAG